>NZ_JBBAKG010000073.1:0-32520 GCF_040403615.1 Haliscomenobacter sp.
GCCCCTAATCATTACTTCCGCGCATGCCAACTTACTTCAGGTACATTCAAGTCCTGTGCAATTTTCCTCGAAAGCACAAAAAGGTAATCCGAAAGGCGATTCAGATAGATCATGATGATCTCTTCAACGGGTTCATTGACTGCCAAGGCAACTACCTGACGTTCAGCTCGACGGCAGATAGTGCGGGCAATGTGACAGTAAGATACCGTAGGATGCCCACCAGGCAAAATGAAATTCTTGAGCGTAGGTAAGGATTCATCCATGCTGTCCATGTATTTTTCCAGGGCAACTACGTCAGATTCCAATAAGTCGGGTGTTGCCATGTCCTTTTCAGGGTCACTGGCCAAATTGGCACCGATGGTAAAGAGGCGGTCTTGTACCTCTTTCAGGAAATCCCGAACCTCGGCATTTTGCAAACTATCGCGTACCAATCCAATAAATGCATTCACTTCATCAACCGTGCCATACGCTTCAATGCGCTGGTCGTACTTGGGCAAACGCTTGCCACCGAAAAGGCCGGTTTCGCCTTTGTCTCCGGTTTTGGTATAAATCTTAAATGCCATAAATTAGATTTTAATGCCTCTGCGTTTAAGTTCATCTGCTACCAGGCGGTATTCCCGACTCATGTCGCCTGTGATGGAGCTGTTTTCCTGGGCACGGCGAATGAGGTAAGGTACTACTTCCCGTACCGATCCGTAAACCACGTATTTGGCAGCATTGAAACCAGACGCAGCGAGGTTGTAGGTAAGGTTGTCGCTCATGCCGTACAATTGGCAAAACAGTAAGTTGGGGTGATCACGAGGGATCTTGCGTTCCACCATTTGAGTTGCCAGGAACCGGGCACTATCCGCATTGTGAGAAGCGTTGCAAGAGGCAATTTTGTCGTAATGATCCAGACAAAATTTTAAGGCTGAATTGTAGGCCTCATCCGTAGCTTCCTTGCTGGGTTGGATAGGGGAGGAGTAGCCCATTTCTTCGGCACGATCCCTTTCTTTTTCCATGTAAGCGCCGCGTACGAGCTTTACACCCAATACGTAACCTTCTTTTTGCGAGCGTTCGTACAATTCATGCAAATACTGCAATCTGTCGTGTCGATACATTTGGCAGGTAGTGTACACGACCACCCTTTCGGTATTGTAACGCTTCATCATCATTTCCGCCAGGTGATCGATGGTATCTTGCACCCATGTTTCTTCGGCATCGATGAATACCGACATGCCTTTCGTTGCAGCTGCAGTACAAATGGCGTCCAGACGGCGAAGAATGCTGCGGTACTCTGATTTCGTTTCTTCGGTAAAAGCTACTCCGGCTTGCACACTTTCCAGTAGCTCGAAACGACCCAGCCCACTGATTTTGGTGCTCACTAGTGGAACAAAATCAAGCGGACCAGCAAATTCAATGCTGCGCAAGTTTTCGTTCATGGTGTGGTTGAGCTCGGTTTCCTCTTCTTTGGCTTCTGCACCGTAGTCCAGAATCGATTTGATATTGGAGTTTTTCAGGCGGTCGATCGTTTTTTGAGATTCCAGCAGGGTGGTGCCGCCGCAGAATTGCTCAAAAATGGTGTTTTTGATGGCCCCTTGTACAAATGGGAGGTGCAACTTGATGGCCGCAAGCCCAATTTTGGAGCCAATTCCAACCAGCCATTGATTGTTCATCATTCCAAATAGCCAGGCTGTTTTTTTTAATTCTTTATCCGAACGATCGGCGAATGCAATTTCAGTATTGGAAAAATCCAATTGGAAGTCATTGGTTAGATTGAGCATATCTTTCATCAAATCAGACATTTCATTTAGCGTTTTGCGGTAAGGTCCGCCGGAGTGTTCCATATTTCCCATGCTTTTTCGGCTTGTCCGTAGAGCATTTCCAATCCATTTTTGACTGGAATCCCTTTGGCAAGGCCTTGTTTCATAAATGCGGTAATCTCAGGGTTGTACACCAGATCGTAAAAAAGGTGACCCGAACCCATCTCGGCATAATTCAATGCTGGACAGGCCTCCAAATTTGGTGACATACCCAACGGCGTAGTATTGATGATGAGCGGAAACGCTTCAATCTGCGCATTAATCTCTTCATAACTCAAATGATCGGCTTGAGGTTGTCGAGAAGCAATGGAAAAAGGAATGTTTAGCCGTTGCAGGACAAACTTTACTGCTTTGGCTGCACCACCAGTACCCAAAATCAAAGCATGCTCAGGTTGGGCGTGGTGTTCTTTTAAAAAGGACTGTAATGAAGTTTCAAATCCGTAAACATCGGAGTTGTACCCCTTGAGTTGCTTGCCTTCTACCTTGATAACGTTTACAGCCCCCACTGCCGCTGCCCCCTCATCCAAAGAACTTAAAAAAGGGATGACTTGCTGCTTGTAAGGTATGGTCACGTTTAGTCCTTGCAGATTGGAAAAACTGTCCAATAACTCCGGCAACAAATCGATGGATTCAATCGGGAAAAGCTCGTATTGACATCCAGTAATTTGTTCCCGAGCAAATTTTTCAGTGAAATATTTGCGTGAAAAAGAATGGCTAAGCGGATAACCGATTAAGCCGTACAGCTTGCTGATACTGAGTAAGGTAGGATCAAAAAAATCGTGCATATTTGTTTGGAATACGCTTCAAAGGTAGTGTAATTTTTTTAATGTGCAAACGCAACTTCTAAAGTTAAAAAAAACAGTACCTGATGCATTCATTCGCATAAATGCTTGCTGAAATCCCTAAAAGCATGTTTGGCTCATCATTAGAAATCCTGTTGCCAACTCATATTTCCATAAACGCCCGTACATTTTTATCCTGGAATGAATTTTCGGTTTGTTTAGCCATCAGCCCGTTGCTTGCTTCTTGCAGTACCGCCAGTTTGTCATTGCTCTGGGATAAGCGCTCAAAAAGTTTGTTGTTGATTTGTCGTTTTAATTCTTCGACACTCCAGCCCTCCATTTCGGCTTGTAAAGTATAGAAACCAATTTCCAGAGAGGAATTTGATTTTAAAATCTCCAAATAATGGCTCCAGGTCAATTTGAAGGACAAGGCACCATTCATTTGAAAAGAAAAGTAGAGCATGCGCATAGCGCTAATGTTGTCGCCGTCAAAAACTTTCCCAAAAGCATGGCTCAATTCGCTGGCCAGGGCTGAGTAGAGGGCTGTTCCAACTTCAGCTTTTTCCCCTTCTTTTTGTTCGCATTCCACGATGTGTTTGCCAATTTCCCAGTAGGTTTTCAAAATTGTGGCATTCAGTTCCTGGGCGGCTTTTTGCTTTCCAGTGGTAAGGGCATTACCGATTTGATCGAGAAATGTGGTCAATTGACTTGTTTGGAGTTCCATGGGTAAATATTTAGTGTGCTATTAGGGATAAATCGTTCTTTCAGAACATTGAGTATAAGAAATAATTTGCATGCAATGTAATGATGATTTCGAGAAGATTTAAAAAAATTAAATAAAAAGTTACTGTTTTTTGAAAGATTCTAAACAAGAATGATTAAACTAAAAATAAGCCAGAAGGGGGGCTGATTAAAAACGGGTGAACAAAAGAATGTCAGCTTATCTTTTTTACACAATAGACTTTTGATGACGAAAGTCGATTAGAATGTTAAGTCGATCTTAAAGTGTTTGCCGACAACCATCTTTTTTCCGTTTTTGAGGTTCTTTTTAGATAAATAAGGTTCTAGCATTTAACGCCCGACACACATGCGAAAATTTACCCTCTTATTCCTGTTTTTACTTGGATTCAGCCAAATTCAAGCTCAATTGTCTGGTACTTTGACCGACACCAAAGGTGAGCCATTGGCCTTCGCCAGTATTTACCTCAAGGGAAGTACCACCGGCACCACCACCAACGCAAAAGGTTCCTACAGCCTGAGTCTCAGCCCCGGTACTTACGATGTGGTGTACCAATACATTGGTTACGAGCAAAAAACGCTGCACTTAACCATGACCCGTGAACCGCAAAAACTGGATGTCGCCCTGAAAGAAGCCTCCGTTCAGTTGAGTGAATTTGTAGTACGTTCCAACGCCGAAGACCCTGCTTACCCAATCATCCGTGCCGCCATCAAAAAACGTGAATATTACCGCAATCAGGTGGAAGAATACCGCTGCGATGCCTACGTCAAAGGCAATATTGGTTTTGACAAAACCCCCAAAAAAATCATGGGTCAGGAAATTGGCACCATGGGTGGCATCCTCGACAGCACCGGAAAAGGAATTATTTACTTGTCTGAATCGCGGTCTAATCTGTTTTTCCGTCGCCCAGATCAATACCGCGAGGAGATGATCTACTCCAAAGTATCCGGCAACGATCAGGGTTTTGGCTTCAATCGGGCTCAAGACATGGATTTTAGTCCCTATGAAAGCTACTCAGAACTGGGTCGCCGAATCGTGTCGCCCATCGCCGATAATGCCCTGTTTTACTACAAGTACAAACTCATTGGCAGCATCACCGATGACCAGGGCCGCGTGCTCAAAAAGATCCAGTTGATCCCCAAGCGCAGCGAAGATCCCGTTTATCGGGGCTATATCTACATTGTGGATCAGGATTGGGCAGTACAAGCCACCGATTTTTTGCTTCTGCAATCGGCGATCAAACAGCCGGGACTAGACAGTTTGTTCATCAAGCAAGTGTTCCTTTCCATCGCCAATACCGAAGATGTGTGGCGTACTTTCTCCGTCAACATCAAGTTTAAAGCGGGCGCACTGGGCTTCAAAATGGTGGGTACGTTTACTTCCATCCTGAGCAATTACGACATCAAGCCTGCTTTTGCCGAAAAGTTTTTTACCAAAGAAGTGTTCATTGTCAAGGATGGCGCCAACGAGAAAAGCCAGGCTTTTTGGGACACCTTGCGCCCCATTCCTTTGACTGCGGAGGAAACAAAAGACTACACCAAAAAAGACAGTTTGCAAGTTTTGTGGAAATCCAAGCCCTGGAAAGATTCGATTGATCGTAAAAACAACAAATTTACCGTCATGAAATTACTCTCGGGTTACACCTATAGTCGATCGTATTACCGAGAGTATTTCAATGTGCCTTCGCCGATCAGCACCTTGCAATTCAATACCATGCAAGGATACAATGCTTCGCTAAAAATGGGGTACACCAAAGATTTCGACGATTACAACGCCAAATGGTACCGCTTGAATGGGGCAATTAATTATGGATTTTCAGAAAAGGTGATTCGGGCATATGGCAGTTATTCCCAACAATTTGAAGGCATTCACCGCACCCAACTCAGTATTGGTGGTGGGCGGCAAGCGGTGCAATTCAATGGCAATGATCCCATTTCGCCAACCATCAACTCTATATATACCTTGATGAGTCGGCGCAACTACATGAAATTGTACGACAAAGTTTCGGTTCGGGTAGGTTTTAACCGAGAATTGGTCAACGGCATCCGACTGAATTCAAGTCTGGAATGGGCCAATCGCCGCAAGATGGTCAACACCACCGATCAAAGCTGGTCCAAAAAAGATGATCCCAATCGCAGGCCTTTTACCGAAAACGTCCCAAGCAAAGCTGCACAAAATTTTGGCCATAGCCGTGCGCTGACCCTGAATGTAGGCTTCAGTTTCCGCCCTGGTCAAAAGTATTACACTTATCCTGGACGAAAATACATTGCAGAAATCAATGGCCCCGAGTATTTTCTGAATTACCGGGGCGGTTTTGGCGATGCCAACTACCACCTGCTCAGTGTGGCCATCGAAGAAGACAATTTGCCATTGGGAGCATGGGGTTACTCCGCATTCCGGGTACAAGGCGGAAGTTTTATTGGCCGCAAAGCATTGGAATTAATAGATTATGCGCATTTCAACGGCAATCAAACCATTCTCGGCGATCAAAACCGCTACATGAACAGTTTCTTGCTGTTGCCATATTACGATTTTAGCACTGACCGCTCTTTTTTCCAGGCGCATTGGCAACACCATTTTGAAGGCGCCGTGTTGGACTGGATTCCGCTGGTGAAAAAATTGGGCTGGAAGCTCGTCTTCAGCGGCCATTTTCTGCAAGTGGAGCAAAAGAAAAACTACTTTGAATTGGCCGCCGGAATCGAAAACGTAGGCTTTGGCATTTTTCGACTCTTCCGCTTTGATGTAGCTGCTTCGCATACTGCGGGCAAATGGAATGTCGGGCCGGTTTTTGGGATCAGTCTATAGTTTTTGTTTTTTATTTGTTTTTTAAATTTTATTTGTATAACTTGTTCTGGATTTAATCCGGATGAATTAAACTTAAGTATATGACTGTTTCAGCAGCTTCAAAATTATTCACCATCGAAGAATACCTCGAATTGGAGGAGCGCAGTCTCACCAAGCATGAGTATGACAAAGGCAAAATTATTGAGATGGCCGGAGGAACAACAACCCATAATCAGCTGACTATGACAGTAGGTGCTGAAATTTTAATTTCAATTAGACAACAAGAAAACGTTTTCCATTTGTACAGCAGCGACATGAAAATCTGGATTGAAAGCCGGGATCGGTTTGTTTATCCAGACGCGGTTACCGTTGCACAAAAGCCTGAACTTTACAACAATCGCCGCGACATCATTACCAATCCATTGTTGATCGTTGAAGTAACTTCAAGTAGCTCAGAAACTTTTGATTTTCACGGCAAATTTCACCTTTATCGCACTGTACCAAGTTTTATGGAATACCTGTTGGTTAGCCAGGAAATGCACCATGTCATCCGCCAATACCGCGAAGCGCCCGACCTTTGGCGCACCACCGATTATTTTGGTTTGGACGAGATGATTCCCTTGCAATCGATGGGGGTAGAAATTTCGATGCAAGGAATCTATCGCGGGGTAGAATTGGGGTAACCAGCATGCTTAATTTTAATACCCCTTTGCATCGTCATCAGGATTCCGTGGGTCTGCCGCACCGTGCAATTGACCATTTGGCAAACGCATGATGGCCTTGACAACCGCCATGTAATTGACTTCGCGAAACTTGTGGCCAAGTCCTTCCAACTCTTTGCGCAATTCGGTCGTCAACGCCCCTTTTTCTACCCATATTTCATCAGGTAACCATTGATTGTGGAACCGACCAGCTTTGATGGCTTCATCGAGTGGCATGCCAAATTCAATCACGTTCATCATGGTTTGAAACACCGCCGTGATGATGGTTGATCCACCGGGAGCACCGATCACCAAAAACAATTGTCCATCTTTTTCCACGATGGTTGGCGACATGGCGCTCAACATGCGCTTGTTGGGTTGAATGGAATTGGCCTCGCTGCCTACCAGCCCAAACTGATTGGGCACGCCCGCTTTGGCGCTAAAATCGTCCATTTCGTTGTTGAGCAAAAAGCCGGCACCGTGCACCATTACTTTGTTGCCAAAATTGGAATTCAGGGTAGTGGTTACGGCTACTGCGTTGCCTTCGGCGTCGACCACGGAAGTATGCTCGGTTTCAAAACTTTCCTTGGCAATGCTGCGGAAGTCTCCAGCCAGAATGTCTTTGCTTGGCGTAGCGAGGGTTGGATTGAAATTAGCCATGCGTTGGCGCAAATATTTTGCATTGAGCAGGGAATCTTGAGGCACTTTGGCAAAGTCGGGATCGCCCATGTATAGAGCCCGATCGGCGTACACCCTGCGCTCCGCTTCGGCCATGAGGTGTACTGCATTGAGGGATTGAAATCCCCATTCGGCCAGAGGATAGCGTTCCATTATTTTCATCAACTGCAAAATGATAATGCCTCCGCTAGATGGTGGGGGCATGGATACGATGCGGTAATTTTTGTAATTGGCCTCAACTGGTTTGCGCCAAATGGCGGTGTAATTCTTCAAATCCTCGTGTGAAATTAGACCGTTGCCTTTGGCCATTTCTGCAACAATAAAGTCAGCCGTTTTGCCTTTGTAAAAACCCGCATTGCCTTTTTTTTGGATGCGCTTCAGGGTAGCGGCAAGGTTGGTTTGTACCAATAAATCGCCCAATTTCCAGGGTTCTGCTTTAACCAGTGCATTGTCCTGGTCGTTGTATTTTTTAAAGGCTGCCTGATTGTTGTTGAGGCGATCAACTTCTCCTTGGGTGATTTGATAGCCGTTTTGAGCCAAATCGATTGCTGGCTGAATCAGGGTTTTAAAAGACAATTTTCCGTGTTTCTTATGCGCTGCAAGCATGCCAGCCACCGTTCCTGGTACACCAGAGGCCAGGTGGCCTTCAATACTCAATCGCGGAACAACATTCCCTTGGGCATCGAGGTACATGTCGCGACTTGCTGCTGTGGGGGCTTTCTCCCGATAATCGAGTGCATCGAAACTACCGTCTTTTTTGCGCAGCACCATTAATCCACCACCGCCGATGTTTCCTGCACGGGGATAAACCACGGCCATTGCAAATTGGATGGCGATGGCTGCATCAATGGCGTTGCCGCCTTTCTTGAGAATGTTCAAGCCAACTTGAGTGGAGAGTGGATGAGGCGAAACCACCATCGCCCGGTCGGAAATAGTGCTTTTGCTAATAGAGTAAATTCCGCCTTGTTGGGCCACGAGGGGTTGGGCAAAAAGAAAAGTCAAAAAAAATGAATAAATATTGCGCTTGGATTCCATTTTGGCACGATTATGTATTTCAATTAGACAAGATCAGTTAGCAGCATCAAAAGTGATTCTCTACCGTTCAAATTCAAAGATATAAAAGGGCAACGAAACGTAACTGACGTAATTGACAAACGTTGTTTTCAAGAATGTTAACTGTTAACTGATTAATGGGTTTTAGTTACTGGCTTTATGTGAAGGCGCCTCCCCAATGCTAGGAGTGGGGGAGGCGCGCTTTTTTTTAAGCTTTATAATGGCTCTCGGCCATCAATACTTTTCCACCATCTTCGGCCATGGTCACCGAATAGCTGAACCCAGGCTGGATGGAAAATGCTCCGTATTCTCCCTCTTTATTGATGGCAATAAAACCAACCTGGAAGCCTTTGGCCTTCTCTGGATTGATTTTGACGATCCGTTCAACCGCAATTTGACAAGCCTCCTTGGGGGTTTTGCCCATCCGCATCATTTCTACGACGAGGTGAGTACCGGCTACCCGAATCACTTCTTCTCCCTGTCCAGATGAAGTTGCAGCACCTATCTCATTGTCTACAAACAAACCCGCACCAATAATGGGCGAATCGCCCACCCGACCGTGCAATTTGAAGGCCATGCCACTGGTGGTACATGCTCCTGAAAAGTTTCCTGTGGCATCCAGGGCAATCGTCCCCATGGTATCGTGATTGGGAGTGCCATCGTCAAAGTAACTTGGCGCAAAAGGGCCATGACCTTTGTCTTTTTTGCCTTTGCTCTGTTGCTGCTCAATGTTGATTACGGGCTTATATTCCGATTTTTTCAGCCAATCTTTGTAAGTTTTTTCCGCATCAGACGAGAGTTTGCCCGATTCTTTTGGAAATCCATTGGCTAACGCAAATTGCAACGCGCCTTCTCCAACCAACATCACGTGCGGAGTGGTTTCCATCAACTTGCGGGCTACTGAAATGGGGTGCTTGATGTAGGATAAACCAGCCACCGAACCACAATTGGATTTTTCGTCCATGATGCAAGCATCCAGGGTTACGATGCCATCACGGTCAGGGTTGCCACCCAGACCTACGCAGCAATTGATGTCGTCTTCGATGAATCTGGCTCCGGCTTCTACGGCATCCAAGGCGCGACCATTTTTTTCGCGCAAAATCTTCCAGGCTACAGCATTTACGGGCAAACCACTGTCCCAAGTAGAGACCACGATCGGTTTGGTGGCCAATAATGGTTTGCTTTTGGCGATGACTCGATTGAGCGAAAGCATAGGTAGGCTGAGTGCCGACCAGCGCAAGAATTTTCTTCTGGTTTGCATTGGTAGTAAGTTGTGCTAAATTATGGTTAAACGCTTATTTTAAATACCCAGGCGAAAGAACCGGCAACAACTTTTGCTGTTTTCTCAGGGATGACAATGCTGACTGTTCCATTGGTCATGCTCCATTTGAGTGGGTCTTTAATGCCCAGGAGGCTGATTTTGCTGTTTTTATCCAAAACCAGGTTCTTGATCTCGATTTTTGAAGGCAAACTCTCGCCCTCTTCTGCGCGGTATATTGCGTAAATCGCATCAGGTTTATGGGTGAAAACCATTTTGCCTTGTGGCCCAATCTTATTGTCACCTGTAGTCCCATAGATCGCTTCGCCGTTGACATTCATCCAATTGCCAATCTCTTGCAGCCGCAAATAGGCTTCGGGATGGAAATCTCCTTGTGGACTGGGGGCTACATTGAGCAATAGGTTGCCATTTTTAGATACCACTTCTGTCAGAATATGGATCAATTTTCGCGCAGGCTTGAAATTTTCCTTGGGAATATAGCTCCAGGAGTCACCCATGGTCAGGCAAGTCTCCCAGGGAATGGGTAGATAATTACCTGGAATTTGCTGCTCAGGCGTAACATAGTTTTCATAAGGCCCTGTTACCGTGCGGTCTACCACCAGTAGTCCAGGCTGAAAAGTACGCGCCATGGCGGCAATTTTGGGCATATCAATGTCTTGATCGAAGGGAATGGTTTTTTGCCAGGAAACCGTAGTATCAATGGTGCTAAAGGGACGCACCCAGCCCCCATCCAGCCACAAAATGTCCATTTTACCATAGTCGCGCATCAATTCCTGAATCTGATTATAGGTAAAAGACTTGAATTTTTCCCATTTCTCAGGGTATTTTTTAGGTGGATAGCTCGAATTGCGATCCTTGGGAGGGAAATAAGGCCACCAATAATCTGCTGAATGCCAATCGGGTTTGGAGAAATAGGCGCCAATCATAAAGTTTTCAGCCCTGAAAGCTTTAAATACCTCTTGGGCAATGTTGGCCTTGGGATTTTTTCCAAAAGGACTCTGCATTACACTATAATCGGTTTGCTTGGTATCAAACATACAAAAACCATCGTGGTGCTTGGTCGTAAACACCAGGTATTTCATTCCGGCAGCCTTGGCCGCTTTGGCCCATTTATCGGGATTGAAATCAACAGGGTTGAAGGTGGTTTGCAAGTTTTCGTAAGCTTTTTTGTAGGTGTACCAATCCGCAGCATACGGCCCGCGGCGTTCGCACCAACCCTCATCTTCGGGGCAGAGGCTCCAGCTCTCTACTACGCCCCACTGGCTATAGGTTCCCCAATGCATCAATAACCCAAACTTTACGTTTTGCCATTGCTGCAATTTTTGCTGCACCTGTGGATCGCTGGGTGGAATGTACTTGGAATGGTTTTGCTCGGCATGCTGCTGTGCACGCATGGGCAAAATGAAGATTAAGCCAAGGCAAAAAACAAGTAATTTTTTCATACCATCATTTCAATTGAATCCTGGGTTAAAATAAGCACAAAAAATGCGCTTTTTTTACCTTGTCCAAAAAAAATGCACCACGGATAAGCGGATTGCCTATCTGCAGTGCATGATGGATATAGCGGGAAAGGAAATTTTGGATGCAGTTGGGATCTTGCTGCTTTCTCCTTCAAGTGTCTCGCCCTTAAAAAAGCGTTCCAGGAAAATGAAAAAAAAACTAAAAAATCATAAAAAAGCTTGATAAGCTTCGATCTTTTCAGCCAAACGCTGAGCCATTAATGCATCAGCACTGGCTAAATGATCGTAAATGATTTGGGCTTCGGCTCGGTAAGCGGCAATTTTGGTTTTGTTCCAATAATAAGGCGGATGATAAAGATTGGTAGTGCGGTCGGCCATTTTGACCATCCAGATTTCTTTGGGTTGCTGCTGGATGCGCTGCAAACTGTCCAGCATTTGCTGGTTTTTATCAGACAGGGTTTTGTTTTTGGTCAAAGCCAGCACACCCTCGGCAACGGGGAGACCAAAAGTTGTCGACAATTCTTCAAAATCAGTGGCGGTATCTTCCAGCGTGTCGTGCAGCAAAGCGCATTGCAGCAACAAATCGGCATGGTAGGTTTCAGTAGAATTGGCCAGCACCCACATGGCTTCCATGGCCACGCTACTCAGGTGATTGATGTAGTCAATTTGCTGCTCGGGAAGCCGTCCGCCGTAACTTTGACCACTGTGCTTGAGGGTTGCGAAATGCCAGGTTTGGGCAAAAAGATCGCGGTTCCAGGTGTTTGGTTTTGACATGGGATATTATGGTTTGATGCTTTGGTAGATGATGTCGCCAATTCCCGTGCGGATATTCAGCGTACCGATTTTGCCGTTTTCGCGGGTGGGGTACACTCGATTGGACATAAACACATACACCGTTTGAGATTTGGGATCAATCCAGGTGAAAGTACCTGTAAAACCAGAGTGACCATAACTTTCCGGTGAACCCAATTGTGGCCCATTGGCGATTTTTTTGTTGAAATCAAGTTTGTCAAAAGCGATGCCCCGGCGGTTGTTGAGTTCAGGAAATTGATAGCGGGTGCAGGTATCTACTACCTCTGGTTTGATGAATTGCTGGCCGCCGTAGTAGCCTTTTTGCAAGTACAATTGCATGAGCTTCGTCAAATCATTGGCATTGCCAAACAAGCCAGCGTGACCGGATACGCCATTCAATTGCGCAGCGGCCTCGTCGTGTACTTGCCCGTGCACAAGGGTGTGGCGGAAAAGGGAATCAATTTCGGTTGGCGCAATTCGGCTTTTGTCATAAAACCGCAGTGGATTGTACGTCAAGGTATTGGCGCCAATGGCGCGGTAGGTCTGTTTTAAGTAGGTTTCCCATTCCATGCCAGCAAGGCGTCCCATCATGGTTGGGTAGAGCATGTAATGCAAATCGCTGTAAACGTAACCCTGTTCAGGCTTGAGCGGCGAATTTTTGATGGCCTCAAAAATGGTCTGTTGGTAATCTTTGCGCAGCCACAGTTGATCAGTCATTTGGATGGGGAAATCCGCAGATTGGGTGCTGGAATAAACCCCCGGTTTCCAGGTTTTGGAGCTGGCATTGAAGCAATCTTTCCACAAGTTTTTGTCGGTACGGATGGCGGCGGAAATTTTACGATCCAGTTTCTTTTTGCCTCCAAATAGGCGTTGAAAGAAATTCAAGCGCAGTTGGGCCGCGTATTTCTGCTGGTAAGCAAGGCTATTCTTTACGGTTTGCACAGAGTCGATGTCAGCTGTCCAAAATGGAATAAAAGGCCGCAAACCAGCGCGGTGCGTCAGCAAGTCGCGAAAACGTAGGTTGCCTTTGTTGGATTGGGCAAATTCAGGATAGTAATCGGCAAAGGTTTTGTTGAGGTCGAATTTATTAGCGCTCATCAGTTGCATTACGGCTAGTGCCGAGGTACTGATTTTGGTAACGGAAGCCAGGTCGTACAAGTCATCCACTTGCACCCGGCCTTGGCTACTGCTGACAGGGGCAATGGTCAACTGACCGCTCGCGGTGTTCAAAATGGGCTTTTCATCCATCACATCGTTCTTGTTGCCCACCTGAAAATTGGTTTGAACAATGGTACCTGGGGTGTTTGCAGCTGCCTTGAAGGTATGATATCCATAGTTTTTTTGATAGATCACCCGTCCAGCGCGGGCAATTTCGACTACTGCTCCGGGATAAGCTTTTTCGCGCAATCCTAAATTGATCAGGGAATCGACCCGTGGAATCAAATCCCCACTTTTAATGCCGACCATTTCAGGAATGCCATAGGCCAGCCGACCAATTGCGGCACTATTGGTGCCCATACCAACGGGATACTTTGCATTGACCGTAACCGGAAGTTTGCCTTGCATTGGGATGGCACCAAAAATTGCCTGTGCAGCAGCCTCTTCCAGGTAATTAGTAAACTGGTAAGCCATCACTACCGCCATGGCTTGATCCAGCGCCGGAATTTTATCCAGGGTATAAGGATTGCCAAAAATAGTGACAATGCTTTTGCCTCCAGCCGTCAGCAAGCTCAATGCCTTTTGGTTGCTATCGGTCAATCCGTATTTGGCGGCAGGACGGATGTTTTGCAAGTGTACCCCGATCACAATTAGATCGTATTTTTGGGTAGCCAATCTTACTTTTTGAATGCTGGAATCAGGTGCATTGACCGGGATCACAAAATGGTCTACCGCAGTATAGTTGCTGGTCATTTTCTGAAAAGCCGTTTGTTGGCTGGCATCGATGGACACCACCGCAATTTTTTGGGTCAAATCGCGAATGGGTACTGCATTGTTTTGATTTTTGATCAAAGTCAAAGCGCTTTCCGCCATTTGACGATTCAATAAATCTGATTCAATGGTATTCAAATCCTGGATCAGGTTTTTGAGCTCAATGGGGCGGTATTTGTCCAGTCCAACCCAGGATTTGGCCATCAAAATCCGGCGTACGCGCTGATTGAGGTCTGCCTCTTTCAACAGGCCATCGGCCACTGCTTTTTTAATGGCTTTGAACGCTGCGGGTACATCTTCAAAGGTCTCAATCAATTCATTGCCTGCCAAAACCGCTTTTACCAAGGCTTCGCCATTCGGGTAGTACTTGACGGCGCCTTCCATGTCCATGGCATCGGTGAACACCAGCCCCTGAAAACCAAGGTCTTTGCGCAATAAGTCGGTAACGATCTTGGGCGATAGGGTAGAAGCCAGGTTTTTGCTGCTATCCAGCGCGGGAATGCTCAAGTGGGCGGTCATTACCCCTGAAAGTCCATTTTTGATCAACTCCTGATAAGGGTACAATTCCAAATCCATCAATTGCTGTTTCGTTTTGGCAATCAGTGGCAAATCAAAGTGAGAGTCAACTCCGGTATCGCCATGCCCGGGAAAATGCTTGGCCGAAGCGAGGATATGCTGGCTTTGCATGCCGCGCATGTAGGCCAGCGCCTTGCGGGTGACATTGTATTTGTCTTCGCCAAACGAGCGAAAATTGATGACGGGATTGTTGGGGTTGTTGTTGATATCTACCACCGGTGCATAGTTGACATGTACGCCCATGCGTTTGCATTGGCGCCCAATTTCACGGCCCATGGCTTCGATCAGGCCTTCATTTCCGGCAATTGCGCCTAGAGTCATTTGATAGGGATAACGCACCGTACTATCCAGGCGCATAGCCAGTCCCCATTCCAGGTCTTCGCCAATCAACATGGGGATTTTGGAAATCGCTTGCAATTGATTGGTGATGCGCGCTTGTACACTGGGCTGTCCAGCAAAAAAAACGACGCCACCGAGGTGGTAGTCGCGCACCCATTGCAGCAGTTTTGCTGGTTCATAGCCCTTGCCACTGTAGTTGCCCCGAGGCATCAACATCTGACCAATTTTTTGGTCGAGGGACATGGTTTGCAGGGTACTGTCTACCCAACGGGCGTTGTGGTTGCTCAGGAAGTCTGGGCCTTTTTGGGCAAAAATGCAGGATGCCAGAAAAAGGCAGGCAATGGTCAGGGTAATGCGCATGGTGTTCTCTGAAATGTGATTTTGGTCAAAGCTATGGAATTTCCTACTATTTTTATAATTGCTTAATAAACACAAAATAATTGCTTATATTTGTCAATAATATTTTTTCAATGAAACTTTTTGACCCAAAAAGCCATGAAACCTTTGATGCTGAAATTTCTGCATTAGTCCCTAAAGATCTGAAACAGATACGTGACAGTAAGCAATTTGGTTTTGACTGGTACAACGAAAAGAATTTTCAAATTTACAAACTGACTTTGATTGGTGAGGAAGAAATCTTAGGATTGATGTCAATTTTTGAAGTTCCTGAAGAACTAAGGATACATTTGAATTTGATTGAATCTGCTAAACAACATCGCGGAAAAGAAAAAAAGCTTGAAGGCATTCCTGGATGCCTGATTGCCTTTGCTGCAAGACTGGCTTTCAACAAAGGGTATTACGGATTTGTTTCATTGACACCCAAAACGCTATTGATAAACTACTATTCACAACAGTATGGGTTTTTCCAATATGGCCGAAACCTTGCCATTGAAGGAGAAGTTGCCATGTTGTTGATCAAAAAATACCTGCTATCATGAGCTACGATCAAGTTTACCAAGAGTTGAGAGAACAACTCACCGATCAAGAGATTGCCGAATCAACTCTAATTCCGGCGGATCTTACGGAGCAAGAAAAAAAAGAAAATGCTGAGGCATTGCGTAAAATGCGCTTTGAGCGGCTTGCTCAAATGACATCGGAACAAAAAATCTACGCGGATCTTTTGCAACTTCGCTTTAAACTGGAAGACTATGTCAACGGCTTTACTTTTGATCCTCAAAAAAGCTTTGGCTATTATTTGACGGAGTACATACATATTTTTCGCAAAACCAACAAGAATTTTGCGGAAGATATCAATGTACATGAGAGTCGCTTAAGTAGAATGCTCAAGGATAAAGAATCGCCCAATATCGAACTGATGTATCGATTGGAAAGGCATTCTGGTGAATTGATTCCAGCCCTGATCTGGTGGAAACTGAGCTCTAAAAAACAAGAATTTGACTTAGTAACCAACTTCGAACTACGGAATACCGAAAATTTGAAAGTTAAAAATGCCTTTTCTTATTAGCAATCAGCCGTCAGCCGTCAGCTTACGGCAATTTGCTGATAGCTGATAGCTGACCGCTGACACCTCATTCCACTTCCCACTCATGCACCCCAGCTGATACCCCATTTTGCAGCACCAACTCAATTCGTATAGCGGTTGTATTCACTCCTTCAAACGAAACCTCATTCCAGGCATCTTTTTGGATGGCGTATTTTTGGGCATTTTTGACGGGCTTCCATACCCCATTGTCCAGGTAAGTAATGCGCCAGGATTGGGGAATGCGGCAACCACCTCCAGTCACTTCATCGTCAAACCAATACACCTTTACTTTGCTCACTTTTTCGGCTTGAGGAAAAGTGTATTGCAGCCATTCTTCGGTACCAAAATGCGGCCACCAATGCACAAAAGTACTTTCGCCGTCGCCAGAAGTTTTGGGTGCCGATTGATCGCTGGCAGCTGTCAATGCGCCTTTCAACTCTGGCGATGCGCTGAGCGTACTGCGATTGGCCAGGGTGGGCTGAGCAATCGCTTTGGTTACTTTGAGATCATATGGCAACCAAACCAGCATATTGTCGCGACCACGGTTGGCCCAGGCGTAGTATGGAATGGCCACGAGGTCGAGGGGCTTTAATTCCGCACTTCTTTCCGCCGTTTTTTTGGTAACCAGGCTGCCATTGAAGTTGATGGTTTGTTGGCCACCCAAGAGGTTGGGATCGAATTTTAGGCTGAACGGCGTTTCTTCCGACATGACCATGTTCAATACGCGGTCGTCGGGTTGGTCTTTGCCTTCGATGCAATACACCAGTGGGCCACTTTTCAGGGCATATCGCAGTTCATCCGCTTTGACGCGAGGATCGGCGGCTATTCTTTGAACCTCCATGGGCAATTCAAATTCAAGCACATCTCCTTTTTGCCATTTGCGTTCCAGCGTAGCGTATCCTGCACTGATTTTTGCCGTAAAAATTTTCCCATTCACTTTAAATACGATCGGTTTTACTTTGGGATCAACAAAACTGTACAAACCCAATGGAATCGCTTCACCATTGGCCCAACCGGGAATCCGCACTTTGATGGCAAAATTATTGGGCGTAGCGGGATTCACTTTTACTTTGATTTTTCCGCTCCAGGGGTAATCGCTTTCCTGTTGGATATCGACCTTGATTTTGCTTTTTCCACTGGTCGTTTCAAAAGTGGTTTTGCTGGCCGCAAACAAATTCAGGTACAACTCATTCCCTTTTTGGGCATAAAACAAGCCCGCCATGGAACTGTAAAAACGCGCCAAATTGGGTGGGCAGCAAGCACAACTGAACCATTCGGTACGCGCTACATTTTTGCGGCTTTCCAAAGGATTAGGGTAAAAAAAGTGATCACCAGAAAGTGAAATCCCGGCGTTGAGGGCGTTGTACAGCGTCAATTCCATTACATCCAGGTAGCGGCTGTCGCCAGTAAGCTGGAACATTTTTTGAGTCCAGTTGACAAAGGCGATGGAAGAACAAGTCTCGCAATACGCGCTGTAATTGGGCAAGTCATATGCACCGCCAAAACCTTCGTTGCTCCCGGTAGCACCTACTCCGCCAGTAATGTAAATTTGTTTGCCCACGATGTCATCCCACACTGCTTTCATGGCCGTCTGGTATTCGTCGGTGCCCGTCAAGGCTGTCACATCGGCTACTGCCGCGTAGAGGTAAGCCAAACGCACCGCGTGGCCCTGGGCGTCACGCTGGTCTTTGACTTTCAAGTGGTTTTGACTATATGCCTCACCATATCCGCGTACATCGATGAAAAATTTGGCCAGATTGAGCCAGCGTTTTTCACCAGTGGTTTGGTACAATTTGACCAGTCCCAGTTCGATTTCCTCATGGCCAGGGGCTTTTTGGAGCTTGCCCGGGCCAAAGGTTTGGTCAATCAACGCTGCATTTTTGAGGGCTATGTCAAGGAGGTTGCGTTTTCCGGTTGCATTGAACCAGGCAACTGCTGCCTCATAAAGATGGCCAGCGTTGTACAATTCATGGCTCAGGTCGTCTTCCTTTGCCCAACGTGGCCCAGCCAGCCAGTCCAGGTTGGCACCTTTGGTATCGGTGCTCAGTCGCTCGGGATTGTTGCGGCGTTCTACAATCGTTCGCCAGGTATAAAGGTAGCCATCGGGTTCCTGTGCCGCTTTGATGATGGCAACCAGGCTGTCTACCGAAGCTTCAAGTTTGGGATCGCGTTTGGTTTGTACGGCATAAGCAGCACCTTCAATGATTTTGTAAAGGTCGCTGTCGTCGAAAGGGAAAACACTGCACACCGAACCAGGAGTAGTGGAGGCCGCTGCGACAAAATTTTTAACCCGACCCGTCTCCAGGTTTTTGCGAAAAGTATGGGGGATGGTGACCTTGCGGACTGTCTCCACACGCGGAGCCCAAAATTTGTCCAGAAGCTGAACGCGCTGAAAAGGAATGGCCTGGATGGGATATTGCTGTTGGGCCATCAGCGAAGTGGCGATAATCAGCAAACAGAAAGTACTTAACGTTTTCATATGCTTGGTTGCAGATAGAGGTTTGGAAACTGGTATCGGTAAACCAAGGTAAGGAAAATATCAAAAAAATGTAAAAAGAACAATTAAAAGGTTTCTGCGGAGCCCGATTTGGACTCAGCAGAAACCTGTTAAATTATTTCACTGTTACCGAACCATTGGCTACCAATACTTTGGCCAACTGCTCTTTGTTGTTTACGGCTTCGTAAGGCGTGGGGGTAGGAGAGAAGCTGATGTTGCTGCTCGAACCTGCTTTGCCTTTTACTTTAAAGCAAATCTGATACATCGGCGTGGATGCCGGCAAATCGGCGCCTTTCAAAGAGTTTTCGATCCAAACCACAGTTACAAAACCTTTATTGATGCCAACGACTCCGAAGTTGTCTTTGGTGAGGTAGGGCAATTTGAAGTTTTGCACGCCCGTGTATTCCAAAACTTTGGGATCCCAGCGCAGGGTGTACTGGGTAGACAGCATTTTGCCAAAATTGTCGGCGCTGATGTTGACACAGACGTTGGAACCAGCGCTGGCGGTTTTTTTCTCTGCCTTTAAGGTGATGTAAGTGGACTGTGCTTGTCCAACAAAAGCAACAAACAGCAAAACAAGTGCTAAACAGAAGTTTCTTAAGTACATTGTCATGGAATTTTTGTCAAAAACGAAAATTGATGCTGGTTATTTTGGTTGATCAGCTTGAGTTATTCCAAAAATGCAGCCATTTCTCCTTCCCCAATTTCAACGAGGATGTTCTCCTTTAAGGTAGTTGCCAAAGAGAGCCCTACGTAATCGGCCTGCACCGGGAAAGATTTATGGGTACGATCTACCAGTACGGCGATTTCCAGCTTTTTGGGTAAGGTATCCAAAATTGGTTTGCAGGCATAAAGCAAAGTGCGGCCTGAACTGGCTACATCATCCACAATGATTACCACTTTGTTGCGCAATTCTTCAACGGGCAAATCAATTTCAACCGGTTTCTCTAGCGGGGCAAAGGGATTGAGTCGGATATTGGTCAAACGCACCGGAATCTTGCTGATGCCCTGAATGTGGTCGGCCAACATGCGCGCAAAAGCCATTCCCCGGTTGTTGATGCCTGCCAGGATAAGTGCTTCTTCTTCAATGTTGTGCTCCAGTATCTCGATGGCCAGTCTGCGAACCTTTTGCTCAATCTGTTTGTGATCCAGTATTTTCATGTAGAATCTTGCTATTTTGCATCAAAATTAATTTTTCCTGCCAGTAAATTGGGAAAAAATTAATAGGATTGTAATTTAGCGAAAATTCGCTGAATTCAAAATAACCTGCTCACTTCATGATACAACAAGTCCTATTTGTACTAATTGCTGGAGCATCGCTGGGATATGCCGCCCCTCAGTTCCTCAAGATCCGGCGCAACATCAAGCTGGGCAAGGCAGAAGCCATCGCCGGAGATACTGCTGAGCGCTGGCGCAATGTACTGCTGATCGCTCTGGGGCAAAAGAAAATGTTTGCCAGAATGATTCCTGCGGTTTTGCACCTGTTCATTTATGTCGCTTTTGTGATTACCCAGGTGGAACTGCTGGAAATTTTCGTAGACGGAATCACCGGGCAGCACCGGGTATTCTGGCCCATCCTGGGTGGCTTTTACACTTTTGTGATCAGCTTTATTGAGGTATTGTCCGTATTGGCGCTGGTGGCCACTTTTGCTTTTTTGGCCCGCCGCAATATCCTGCGATTGGCGCGTTTTCAAAAACCGGAACTGAAGGGTTGGCCGTCTAAGGATGCCAATTTGATCTTGCTTTTGGAAATTGTCCTGATTTTCTTCATTTTCCTGATGAACAGTGCCGATATGGCGCGCCACCACAACGAATATGGTTTTGTGGTCAGTCAGTTTCTATCGCCAATCTGGGGTAGTACTGGTGATGGACTGTTGCACTTTTTCGAGCGCGTTGGCTGGTGGGGACATATTATGGTCGTTTTCGCTTACTTGAATTACCTGCCTTTTTCCAAGCATTTGCACATCATCCTGGCATTTCCCAACACGTTTTATGCACGCCTGACGCCTCGCGGCGAGATGGAAAACATGCCCGAAATCATGAACGAGGTGAAAAGCATGCTGGGGATGCCCGTAGAAAATGCTGGAGCTGCCGAAGTGAACATGGAAAACCTGGAGTTTGGTGCCAATGATGTTTTTTCCCTTACTTGGAAAAACGTGTTGGATGCCTACAGTTGCACCGAATGTGGTCGCTGTACCTCCGTTTGTCCGGCCAACCTGACTGGCAAAACCCTCTCTCCACGCAAAATCGTGATGGACATCCGCGACCGCGCTGAGGAAATCGGCAAAAAACTGGATACCAAAGATCTACAATACGCCAAAGACAAAGACCAAGCGCTCAGTGCGGCCAATTTTGACGATGGCAAAAGCTTGTTTGACTACATCAGCCGGGAGGAAATCCATGCCTGCACCACTTGCAATGCCTGCGTAGAAGCTTGTCCCGTCCTGATCAACCCATTGGAACCCATTCTGAAACTGCGGCGCTACGAAATCCTGAGTTTGTCAGAAGGCCCATCCGAATGGTTGCCAATGTTCAACAGCATGGAAAACAACGGCGCAGTATGGGCCATGTCTACCGAAAGAGAAGCGTGGAGAACAGAGTTATGAGTTATGAATGATGAGTTATCAGCTATGAGTTATGAATGATGAGTTATGAGTTATGATGGATATTTGAGCTTCGACCTTTAACTGTAGGAGGATGCTCAAAAAATTCATTTTAATTCAAACTTTCAGGCAAGACTCCCAACAGCTGATAACTGAAAGCTCATAGCTGAAAGCTCATAATTCATAATTCATAATTCATAACTAAAAAATGGGTGTTTTTACCATGGCCGAAATGGCCGCAGAAGGCCGCGAGCCGGAAATTTTATTTTGGGTAGGATGTGCCGGAAGTTTCGATGCCCGGGCGCAAAAAGTAACCAAGGCGTTTTGTCAAATCCTGGATGCTGTGGGCATGTCGTTTGCCATTTTGGGCAATGAAGAAATGTGTACTGGCGATCCGGCTCGTCGTGCAGGCAATGAGTTTGTGTTTCAAATGCTGGCGCTGCAAAACGTACAAACCCTCAATGGGTACAACATCAAGAAGATTGTCACTGCTTGTCCGCACTGTTTCAATACCCTCAAAAACGAATACCCTGCACTTGGGGGCAATTACGAGGTGGTACACCACAGCCAGCTGCTGCAGGAACTGATCAACGCCGGACGGGTGAAAATGCAGGAGGGCGGCACGTTTAAGGGCAAAAAAATCACCTACCACGATTCCTGCTACCTCGGGCGCGTGAATGGCGTATACGAAGCACCGCGCAGTGTGTTGGCAACGCTAGACGCCGATTTGGTGGAAATGAAGCGCTGCAAAACCAACGGCCTGTGTTGCGGTGCAGGTGGCGCCCAAATGTTCAAGGAAGATGAGCCTGGTGACAAGCGCATCAACCTCGAACGTGCTGAAGAAGCCCTGGCTACTGGCGCCAGTATCATCGCCGCCAACTGCCCCTTCTGCTTGACTATGATGACGGACGGCGTCAAAGCCAAAGACAAACAGGAGGATGTGATGGTGTATGATCTTGCGGAGTTGATTGTAGACAATCTGGTAAAACATTAAATTCAATTTCCAATATCCAATAATCAATGTCCAATGTCCAAATTTGGTAGCGCAATTTCTGTGGTTTGATATCAGATTCATGGTAGGTGCGAGCAGACAAATTGCTTTAAGCACGATTCTTCTGGAAAGAAAGAATCTCGCACTATCAAATTTGGACATTGGACATTGATTATTGGATATTGGACATTGAATAAAAAAACTTCTAATGTCAGACCTCCATTTAAGCACACTTGCGGTGCACGCTGGTTACGAACCCGAAAAGCAATTCGGTTCAGTGAGTCAGCCCATCATGTTGACCACCACATTTGAGCGCGAAAATGGCGTGCCACGCGAGCACATTTATACCCGCACTGAAAATCCCAATCGCATTAGTTTGGAGACCAAGCTGGCCATCTTGGAAGGTGGGGCCGAAGCGATAGCCTTTGGGTCTGGGCAGGCTGCGGCATATGCAGTGTTTCAGGCCGTATTGGAACCAGGAGCTCATGTGTTGATTCCTGACGATTGTTACCATGGCATTCGGACCCTGTTTGCGCAGGTGTACCAGGGCTGGCAGATCAATTGCGAAGAAGTAGACATGAGCGAAGTGAGCAAGGTGGTGGATGCCATCCGGCCCGAAACCAAACTCATCTGGATCGAAACGCCAACCAATCCCAAGTTGAAAATTTTTGACATCGCCGGGATCTCCAAAATTGCGGCGCAAAAAGGCATACCTGTTGCTTGCGACAATACCTGGGCAACCCCTTTCTTTCAGCGCCCGTTTGAATTGGGGGTTGAAATCGTGATGCACTCCACCACCAAGTACTTTGGCGGTCATTCCGACATTCTGGGCGGTGCGGTGATTCTGAAAGAAAAAGGCCCACTAGGGGCTAGAATCCGGGCAGTGCAAGGTACAGGCGGTGGCGTTCCCTCGCCGTTTGATTGCTGGCTGCTCAACCGGAGTTTGGCCACTTATCCTTTGCGCATGCCGGTGCATTCCAGCAATGCCTTCACCTTGGCGCAGTTTTTAGACCAGCAAGCGGCTATTGAAAGGGTGTATTATCCGGGTTTGGCTACTCACCCCAACCATGAAATTGCCAAAGCCCAAATGCGTGGCGGCTTCGGGGGCATGCTCTCCATTGAAGTGAAGGGTGGGAAAGAAAAAGCTGTACAACTGGCAGAAAACCTCCAAATCTTTACCCATGCTACCAGTCTGGGCGGCGTAGAAAGTTTGATCGAACACCGTCGTACCGCCGAGGGCCTGAATCCACGCAGCCCCGAAAATTTACTGCGGGTTTCAGTGGGCATTGAGTTCATTGGTGATTTGGTGGCTGATTTTGAACAGGCACTGGCGAGGCTCTAAATTCCAATCACACACATTACACATTTTTTTAACCGCAGAGTAAACGAGTATACGCAGAGGTTCGCGGAGTTTTTTTAGTTCTATGGAGTTTGCCACCTGCGGTGGCTTTGAGATCGTTTTCCAGAAGGATTTTCCCTAACTCTAATTATTCGCAGCACTTGAACATTCGTCTAACCTGAAATAGTTACAGCAATGCGGAAGAGGCCTTATTGAAATCCCGATTTTGCGGAAGTGGAGGCGGGTTAAGCGAAAAACTGTTTGAGTCCCGACGCAGGAGGGGCGAGTTTTTTTCGCGCCGCCGGAGCTTTCGCAAAATCGTAGGATTTCAATACAGCCTTGATTTTTTTGGTTACTTTTTGTATCAGACAAAAAGTGACAAATATTCAATAGCGGTTTACCTGCTCATCCTTTCCGTAAAGTTTTGTAGTGTAAAACGACCTTAAAACTGCTTTTACTGCGTTATTTTTGCTACCTAAATCAAAAAAACTACCTCCAAATGAACTTTGAGCAATTTCAAGCATCGCTTCAATCCGATACACCACCAATTTTTGCTGACCCACTGGTACTCGCACTCTGGCACGAAGGACGGAACGAATGGGAAAAATCCCACAACATTGCTCAGGACGTCCATTCCAAAGAAGGCTCCTGGGTACACGCCTACTTGCACCGCAAAGAAGGCGACATCTGGAATGCCGATTATTGGTACAACCGGGCGGGGCGAAAGCGTCCTGGGGTAAGTCTGGAAAAAGAATGGGAAGAGATGGTGCGCTGGTTTTTGGCGCATAAGGGGTAATTCCCATGATTTTATTGCCTTTTGATTGCGAAAGGCTAAAGACATAAAACGGCAATTCTTGCTAAATCAGAAATTTATCATAAGATTTATTAGTCATAAATTTTGCAATGCTTGTGTATACTCAAAAATCCGATTTACGGCTTCAAGCATATCTTCCATCAATACTTTATCCGATCGTTCAGACATAAACAATATCTTTTACGATGAAGGGCATCAAATTTGGGCGGATGGCTTTTTTAGAAACCAGATCTACTTTATAGCCCAGCAAATCTTCCAGTTCGATAGCCAAATCAATAATTTCCCAGCCTACAGGCTTAGAAAATTCAACTAAAATGTCTATATCGCTGCCCGTTTTCTCTTCTTTTCGAGCTACAGAACCAAATATCCCTAACTCTTTGATGGGGTATTTGAGAAAGAGCAAATCTTTGTTTGCAGCAAGAATACCTGTAGCAACATCAATCAAAGGCATGGTGATTTTTTTTACAATTTAAATGCTTTTCACTTAAAAACAAAACCCTAAATTCAATTGAACACTGATTAACCCACAGACCCGATCCTCCCTACTCCGCCTTGATCCTCTGCTCAAACAAACGCTTGCCCAGATTGTCCCACAACGCTACGCTCATTTCCTGACTGTCTTTGTCAATGTTGACTTCGCCAAAAAACTGCATGCCCGCCAGAGGCGATAAATTGGATTGTCCGGCAGGCGGCGCTTTTTGGAAAAGCACCTGTGGGCCGAAGGTATTGTCCAGTTCGCCTGGTCCAAAAGTTCCCGCATTCAAAGGGCCAGCCACAAACTCATAAAAGGGGCGGAATTCCTTAAACTGCGCTTTGGCCGGATCGTAATAGTGAGCGGCACAGTAGTGCACATCTGCCGTAAGCCAAACCACGTTTTTGATCTCGTTGTGCAGCATAAAGCGCAGCAAATCTGCCGTTTCCAATTCCCGACCCAGAGCTGGGCCATTGCCGTTGGCACCATTCTCAAAAGTCGATTTCGTGACGTAATCATCGTATACAATCAAGCCAAGCGGCATATCCGAAGCGATGATTTTCCAGGTGGCTTTCGAGGCCAGCAAGCCTTCTTTCAGCCATTGAATTTGTTGTCTGCCTAGCAGCGCGGTTTCGGCACTTTGGTGTTCCTGTTTGTTGGCCCCGTTGTTGCCCCGGTACGAACGCATGTCAATCATGAACACATCGAGCATGGGGCCGTAGGGGATTTTGCGGTAAATGCGCTCGGGGTCATCGCCATTGCTGCGGATGGGATTGTACTCCATAAATGCCCGTTTGGCGCGGGCGGCCAGCAAGGCTACATTCTTTTCCTTGAAGCGATTGTCGTTGTGAATTTCTTCAGGATACCAGTTGTTGAGTACCTCGTGGTCGTCCCATTGGTACAGAATGGGCACTTTGGCGTTGAACGCACGCAAGTTTTCATCCAGGAAATTGTATGTATAATTGCCTCTGAATTCTGACAGTGTTTCCGCTACTTTTGACTTTTCCTCAGTCACAATGTTCTTCCAAATTTTTCCATCAGCAAGCTTGACCTCCGCCGGGATCGGCCCGTCTGCATAAATGGTATCGCCGCTGTGGATGAAAAAATCCGGATTGCGTTGGGCCATTTGGGTATAAATTTTCATGCCCCCTAATTCTGGGTTGATGCCCCAACCCTGGCCACAAGTGTCTCCACCCCATTGGAAGCGCACGTTGCGCAATTCGCCTGGGGTACTGCGCAAACGCCCCATGCTGGATTCCGACCAGAGTTTGAGGTCTTCCAGACTTTGGTAGCGCACGCGGTAAAATATTTCTTGCCCAGAGGGCAAATCCAAGATGTCGATTTTGGTGGTAAAATCCAGTTCTGCCAGTGCTGCAGGCCCTTGAACCGTTTTGAAATGGGCAAAACTTTCGGTAGTTGACCAATCGATCCACATGCGCGAAGGACGATCCGCTTTTGCCCAAATCATCGCCCTGTCGCTCATGATGTCGCCCGAGCTGATGCCACAAGGTAATCCTGGGCGCATGGACGGGCTACGCTGGATGTAAAACCAGCTGGGTACGCTGGTCGCAGCAGCGGCATAACTCAATTGCTTGACGAATTGGCGACGAGAGGATTTGGACATTGGCTTGGCTTTGGATGAGGGGTTTGAAAGCTGCGAAAATGGAGCTTTTGGCTTCGCATTGCGATTGGAATTTTCTCCATTTTGGCAACTTTCAAACCCTAAACTTTTCAAGTCTAAAGGTATTGCGTACTTTGTTTCCTTCAATGCGATTTTATGATTTTATTTCTGGATACCGAAACCACAGGACTGCCACTGAACTGGAGTGCCCCCATTTCCCGGGTCAACAATTGGCCACGCATGGTGCAGTTGGGTTGTCAACTCTATGACGAAAGTGGGAACTTGCTGGAACAACGCAACTTGATTGTCAAACCGGTAGGATATACCATTCCAATCGGGGCAGTTCGAATTCACGGCATCACCACCGAGCGCGCCAAAGCGGAAGGATTGCCCTTGGCAGAGGTGCTGGAAGATTTCAGGCTGCTTTTGGAACGGAGCTCCTTGTTGGTCGCGCACAACATCAATTTTGACCACGCCATTGTCGGCGCCGAATACTACCGCCTGATCAATGAAGACCCACTCTTGGATTTTCCCAAATTTTGCACCATGACCAGCCCGGAAGTGATCAAACATTGTGCCTTGCCTGCCAACAGTCCGCGGGGTGGCTACAAATGGCCCAAACTGGAAGAATTGCATTACAAGCTGTTCAAGCAAGGCATCAGTGGCGCACACGATGCCCTGGTGGACATTGCCGCTACGGCGCGTTGCTATTGGGAGTTGAAGCGGTTAGGGGTGATCGCTTAGGAACGCACAGGTCTCTTTGGAAGTAAACTGATTAAAGCGCTCACATTAAAAATAAGGGAAAAACCAATACCATGCTTTTATCTTCCACCGAAGTTCAGCAATTGGCTGAAGCGTATTTTCAACTCAAGGGCAGTATCCGCCCTTTAAGCGGTGAAGTAGACCTCAATTTTTTACTGGAAACCGAAAAAGGCGAGCGCTTTTGCTTCAAAATCGCCCATCCAGAAACGGCAGTGGCGGATTTGGAATTCCAGAACGCCATGATGGAGCACTTGCAAGCGGCTGGTTTGGGGCTGGAAATCCCGGTTCCCTTGGAAGGTAAGGGAGGCAAAAAAATCATCACCCACCAATTCCCCGGTGGCGAAGTACGCTACCTCCGCGCCTTGACCTGGGTGGATGGCCGCTGTTTTGCCGAGGCCAATCCCCATACTCCCGCTTTGTTGGAAAAAGTAGGCGCTCTCTGCGGCAAACTCAGTGCTGCTCTGGCTGATTTTGACCATCCCGCTGCCCATCGCTGGATCAAGTGGGATCCTTCACAAGCCATTTGGACGCAGGATCAGTTGCAGGCCATTCAAGATACGGAGAAGCACAACCTGGCTGCCTGGGCATTGGACTTGTTTCAACAAAAAGCCTTGCCGCTGTTTTCACAACTGCGCCAAAGCGTCACTTACAACGACGCCAACGACTACAACATCCTGCTCAGCTTTGATCCTCTCAACCCGGAAGTGCCGGGCGTGATCGACTTTGGCGACGCAGTATTTACCCATGCCATCAATGAATTGGCGATTGCGATTGCTTACGCCGCCATGGACAAGCCCGATCCGCTGGCAGTGATCAGCCAAATGACCCGGGGCTATCATGCCCATTATCCCTTGCAAGCCGCCGAAGCCGAAGCACTGTTTCCGCTAATTGTAGCGCGCTTGTTGATTTCTGTGGTGTGTTCTGCACAAAACCTGGTGGCAAATCCCGACAATGTCTACCTGCAAATCAGCGATCGGCCTGCCTGGGATTTATTGGGAAAACTGCAAAAGGTTTCTCCTGTACTGGCGCAATGCATCATTCGGGAGGCTTGTGGTTGGCCGCCACATCCCAACGCGGACAGGTTTATCAACTGGGCAAAAGCCAATCACGCGCAACTTGCAGCCTTGGTAGAAGTTGATTTGCACGGCGCATCATGTACCTGGCTGGATTGCAGTGTGGGCAGCCTGGAATTGGGCAATCATGCCGATATCGCGGATGCCCAGCGCTTGCACCAGCAAATCCTGGCAACCATGCAGAGCGCAGGGGCGCAGGTTGCCATTGGCCGCTACAACGAAGCGCGGCCGTTGTACACCACCGATGCTTTTGCGGTGCAAGGCAACGAAGGCCCGGAGTGGCGCAGTGTCCACATTGGTCTGGATGTGTTCATGCCCGCAGGAACGCCCGTTTTTGCTCCGCTGGATGGGGTAGTGCACAGTTTTCAGGACAATGCTGCCGACCGCGATTATGGCCCGGCCATTATTCTGCAACACGAAGTCAGTCCCGAATTGACTTTTTATACCTTGTATGGCCACCTGAGTCGCAGATCCCTGGAAGGTTTGTACGTCGGCAAACCCATTGCGAAAGCCGAACGTTTTTGCTGGATGGGACCGATGCCCGAAAACGGCAACTGGTCTCCGCACCTGCATTTTCAGGTGATGCTGGACATGCTGGATATGCGCGGCGATTTTCCCGGGGTGGCGTTTCCCAATCAACGGGCGGTTTGGACGGGCATTTGCCCCGATCCCTGGTACTTGATTGCGGGCGAAGCCTCGCCACCGGCAGTGGGCACTGAAATCGATCAAATCCTGGCCGCACGCCGCCAATCGCTATCGCCCAACCTGAGCATTTCTTACGCCGATCCGCTCTACATGCATCGCGGGGTAGGGGCTTTTCTGTTTGACCATACCGGGCGACGCTACCTCGATACGGTGAACAACGTAGCCCACGTAGGCCACGAACACCCTCGGGTGGTCAAAGCTGGCCAACGCCAGATGGCGGTGCTCAACACCAATACGCGCTACCTGCACCCCAATCTCACCCGCTTTGCAGAGGCTTTGTTGCGTACAGCGCCCGCGCCTCTGGAAGTTGCTTTTTTTGTCAACAGCGGCAGTGAAGCCAATGAATTGGCCTTGCGACTGGCCAAAACCTATACCAATCAGCAGGACATTCTGGCCCTGCAAGTGGGCTACCACGGCAACACCAACGCCTGTGTGGAAATCAGCTCTTACAAGTTTGATGGCCCGGGGGGCAAAGGCGCTTCGCCCTGGGTGCAGGTGCTACCTCTGCCGGATACCTATCGCGGTTTGTACCGGGGCGATACGATTGTTTCGGCCCAGCAATATGCGCAACACGCCGATCGTACCATCGAGCAAATGCAAGCTCAAGGCCGTGGCCCGGCTGCTTTCATTGCCGAAACCATCGTGAGTTGTGGCGGACAAATTCCGCTTCCACCCACGTATTTGCAGCAGGTGTACCACAGCGTTCGCGCTGCCGGCGGATTGTGCATCGCCGATGAAGTGCAAACGGGTTGCGGTCGACCGGGAGATTTTTTCTGGGCGTTTGAAGCCCAAGGGGTTGTGCCAGATATTGTAACCATCGGCAAGCCCATCGGCAATGGCCACCCGCTGGGTGTCGTGCTGTGCACCCGCGCGGTAGCCGATGCATTTGCCAACGGCATGGAGTATTTCAATACGTTTGGCGGCAATCCGGTATCCTGTGCCATTGGCCTCGAAGTCTTGAACGTGATCCGGGAAGAAGGCTTGCAGGAGAATGCCCTGCTGGTGGGCAATTATTTGAAGCAGGGGTTGAGTGAACTGTCCCAACGCTTCCCACAAATCGGAGATGTACGCGGGAGTGGCCTGTTTTTGGGCATCGAATTGGTCAATGATCCAATCGAAAAATCGCCTGCGGCAAAAATGGCCTCCTACATCGCCAATCGCATGCGCACCCTGGGCATCTTGATGAGTACCGATGGACCTGATCACAATGTGTTGAAAATCAAACCGCCCATGGTATTTGGAATGGAAAATGCAGACTTCTTGCTAGGGATGCTGGAAAGGGTGATGGGGGAGGATGGGAGTCAAAAAGGGTAAATTGTACGAAGACAGCTTAAAGTTTGGCATTTTTTGTTTGTACGTTGGGTATTCACAAAGCCACTGTCAAAATTCTACAAAGATATGGTAAATCAATCCATCGGTTATTTAAAAATGTAAACATTTCGTTGTTTTTAAGGTGTATCTTGTTTTAATTTGCCTAATCTTGTTGCGGCAAGTAACATGCTATGAAACAAAAATCGGCGGATCACCATGAACAAAACACCTGATGGCACATACAAAGTGCCGGTCATTCCCATTGAGCGTATTAGAACCATCTTACCCTATTTCGAGTCTGTTTCTGCTGGATTTCCCTCTCCTGCGGACGACTATGTGGAAGAAAAGCTAAGTCTTGATCGTTATTTGATCAAAAATCCGGCCTCAACTTTTTTTCTCAGGGTTTCGGGCACTTCAATGACTGGAGCCGGGATTTATCCCAACGACATTCTCATTGTTGACAGGTCGTTAGAGCCAAAGAACAAAGACGTAGTCATTGCTTTGATTGATGGGGAGCTAACCGTAAAACGCTTTATCAAAGCCAACAACAAATTTTACCTGAAGCCTGAAAACCCCGATTTTAAACCAATTGAAATACCCCAGGATCGGGAGTTTATGATTTGGGGCGTCATTACCAACGTCATCCATAAGCCATACGAACTATGAATTTCTTTGGCTTGGTAGATTGCAATAATTTTTATGCAAGCTGCGAACGGGTATTCAATCCCCAACTGATCAATCGGCCGATCATTGTGCTCTCCAACAATGACGGTTGTATCGTTGCCAGAAGCAACGAGGCCAAAGCTTTGGGCATTGGCATGGGTGAGCCCTATTTTAAGGTGAAAGACCTGGTGCTGAAAAACAAGGTCGCGGTTTTTTCAAGCAATTACGCCCTGTATGGCGACATGTCCGAAAGGGTCATGAATATGCTGCAAAATGCTTGTGCAGAGGTAGAGATTTACTCTATCGATGAAGCTTTTATGCGGCTGGATTTTCACAGCTATACCGAAGCGGAGTACGCGTGCTATGGTTCCAATCTACGGCAGAAGATTCTGAAAGGAACGGGTATTCCCGTTTCCGTTGGCATCGCCTCCACCAAAACTTTGGCAAAATTGGCCAACCACATTGCCAAAAAGCAAACCAAAGATGGCGTGTACATCCTTCACCCCGATGATGCAAAGCTAAAGGAGCTGGAAATTGATGAACTATGGGGCGTAGGTTCTGCTTACAAAAGAAGGCTCAACGCAGTGGGGATAAAAACCATCACCGACTTAGCCAAGGCTCCAGAAGGGTGGATGCGAAAAGAATTTGGTGTGGTAGGCTTGCGGCTGCTCAAAGAAATCAAAGGCTTTGCGTGCTATGATTTAGAAGCCCAGGTCGAAAGCCGGAAAACCATGATTGTTTCCCGCTCTTTCTCCAAAGATGTGTATCAACTGTCAGAACTGACCGAAGCAATGGCTACTTATGCCACAAGGCTCGGAGAAAAACTTCGGCACTACCAACAGCAAACCAGTGTCATCACCGTTTTTCTAATGGTCAATCAGTTCAAAAATAAGCGTCGGGACGGAAAGGTTTCTTTTTCAAGAACGGTAGAGCTTCCGCACTCTACCTCAAATACCAATGAACTGATTGCCTGGGCAATTGCCGTCACCAAAGCCATGTTCCAGGAAGGAACAAACTACAAAAAGGCAGGGATCATGGCAGCAGAGCTAAGTCCCGAAAATCAGTTGCAAACCAACCTCTTTGTTCCAGAGGAAAAAACGCTCCAATCCGCTCAGTTGATGAAATCGGTTGATGCAATCAATCAGAAGATGGGCAAGAATACAGTGTTCTTTTTGGCTTGTGGTACCAAGCAGGATTGGAAGTTGAGGTCTGCTCAGAAGTCGAAGAAGTTCACGACGAGTTGGGAGGAGTTGATGGTGGTTGGGTGAGCAA
>NZ_JBBAKG010000074.1:0-17910 GCF_040403615.1 Haliscomenobacter sp.
AGATTCGGTGGAGTTGGTTGCCCAAAAAATGCAAGAAGGTCAATTGCACATGCGCATTTACACTGCTGAAAAGGCTTACCAAAACAATGATCGGGAAGCGGAAATTTTCCGCATGCTTGATAATGGTGCGCTGATTGCCAAAAGTGGGTGGATGTTTGAGTTATTGGCTGCACAATTGGGTCAAAAAGATTAGGGGCGACAAAAAAATAAGTGTTCATTTTTGCCATAGGATTAGATAAGTAAACAATTCATTTTAAGTGTCTTATCTAATCCTATGGCTCAATAAAAATGAACACTTATTTTTGCCCCACTACTTAGACGCGATCAAAGAAGTTTTTAATCTTCCAGTATATCGGGTCTTCTGGTCTGGGTACGGCGCAAGGCTTCGTCGTAGCGCCAATCTTCAATTTCTTTGAAATTGCCGGAAAGCAATACATCAGGAACCGACCAGCCCCGGTATTCCGCAGGACGGGTATAAACTGGCGGAGCAAGCAAATTGTCTTGAAAAGAATCGAACAGCGCAGACGTCTCATCGTTGAGCACGCCAGGAATCAATCTCCCGATGGCATCAACCACCAGTGCAGCGGGCAATTCGCCGCCGGAAAGTACAAAATCGCCTATCGAGATTTCCATGGTAATGAAATGCTCGCGAATGCGCTCATCGATGCCTTTGTAGTGACCACAAAGGATGATGAGGTTCTCTTTCATCGACAAGCGGTTGGCTGTTTTTTGCTCAAAACGCTGGCCGTCGGGGGTCATAAAAATGACTTCATCGTATCGCCGTTCGGACTGTAGTTTTTCCAAACAGGCTACAATTGGCTCAATCATCATCACCATGCCTGCTCCACCGCCAAACTGGTAGTCGTCTACCTGGCGGTGCCGCCCCAATCCAAATTCCCTCAAATTGTGCATTTCCACTTGCAACAAGCCCTTGTCACTGGCTCGTTTCATGATGGAATGGGCAAAAGGGCTGTCTAAAAGCTCGGGGATAACGGAGATGATGTCGATGCGCATCTTGATGGGTTTTAAGATTTGGAGGTTGGGTTGTACCCAAGACTTAAGCTTGCGTACAACCCAAGCCATATCTTAATTAATTTTCAGCAGTTCAACTTCGAAAACAAGCGTGGAGTAAGGGCCGATTTCTTCACTTGCCGCTTGCTCGCCATATGCCAATTGGTAAGGGATGACAAACTTGAACTTGGAGCCAAGGGGCATCAATTGCAAGCCTTCTATCCAACCCTGGATAACCTGAGTCACGCCAAAGGTGGCAGGCTGACCACGGTCAACAGAACTGTCAAAAATAGTACCATCCAACAAAGTGCCGTGGTAGTGTACGGTAACTTTATCCGCAGCAGTTGGTTTTGCACCAGTACCCGCTTTCATGATTTCGTATTGCAAGCCAGAAGCCGTAGTGGTTACTCCCGGACGCTTTTTGTTTTCCTCCAGGAATTGTTTGCCTTTGGCAATGTTGCCTTCGAATTTCTTGGCCTGTGCTCCCTGAATGTACTGGGATACAGACTCGTTGCATTTGGCCAAATCAACACTTACACCAGCCAATGCGTCTTCAACACCTTTGGCCAACTGGGCAGGATTGATTTTTTCTAAACCTTGTCTCTTGAGGTTTTGGGCAATCAAGATGCCAAGATTGTAACTAACAGAATCCATTTTGCTAATTTGATTTTGAGCCCAGAGGCCGCTGATGAATAATGAAAAAACGATGCAAAGAATCGTAGTCTTTTTCATGGTTTGATTTTTTTTCGAAACAGAATGAGTTGGGAAAAAGAACGCACAAAGGTAAAAAATATTGACTAGCAGAGGCGATGCTGTGATAATTTGCTGAAGTGTTGATGCAATTGCTCATTCATTCCAGCGGTAAGTGCTGGGATCAAGACCTGCCAAATCAAGTACGCGATCTACCACCGTGAGCGCCAATTCATCAATGGTGCTTGGCCGGGAATAAAACGAAGGCGTAGCCGGGCAGATGATGCCACCCGCTTCCGTCACGGTTTTCATGTTGTTGATGTGGATCAGGTTATAAGGCGTTTCGCGCAGTACCAGGATGAGTTTGCGGCGTTCTTTCAAGATCACATCGGCTGCACGGGTACTCAAATCCGAAGACATACCTGTCGCTATTCTCCCCAATAAACCCATCGAACAGGGACAAACGATCATGGTGGTGTAGCGGGCAGAACCCGAAGCAAAAGGCGCCATGAAGTCGTTTTTGTCATAAAAATCGAAAGGATATTGGTTGTAATCCCGATTGCCGAGTTCATATTCCCAGTTGAATTGGGCATTGTTGCTCATCACTACACCAACTTTTTCCCATTGATCCTGGAGCTGAACCAGCCGATCCATCAGCAATTTGGCGTAGATGGCTCCGCTGGAACCGCCAATTGACAATACTATTTTTTGTACATTTGTAGCCATGCGGACTTAGCATTTTTAAAAAAGAAGGACCATCCAACTTTTCAACAACGGGATTCGTTCTTTATTGGTAACGCTAAAATGGTTTAGGCATGAAAAAAGTTTTGACAGGCGCATTATTAATTGTAGGGGTAGCATTGGCTTTATTTGCTTTTCGCCCCTTGAATCAGGCCAAAAGCACTCCAAAAGCTGCCGTCATCAAATGGATGACCTGGCAAGAAGCGGTTGAAGCCAATAAAAAAGAGAAAAAGAAAATTTTCATCGATTGTTTTACGGATTGGTGCGGCTGGTGCAAGCGCATGGATGCTTCCACTTTTACCGACCCCAAGGTGGCCGAGGTAATGAACAAGCATTTCTATGCCGTAAAGTTCAATGCGGAGCAAAAAGCCAACGTTACTTTCGGTGACCATACCTTCAAATACATTGCTTCTGGAAACAGAGGGGTACATGAATTGGCTTATTCCCTTTTGGATGGGCAGTTGAGTTATCCATCCTTTGTGTATCTGGATGAAAAATTTCAACGCGTAACGATTTCTCCAGGGTACAAAACACCGGAACAAATCCTTCCCGAGCTGAAATTTGTAGGGGAAGAGCATTACAATGGCAAAACCTACGAGCAATACCTAAAGGCTACCAAGTAAGTCCAGGTATTTTTGCACGTAGGCATCCAGCGATTTGCGTTTGTATTGCATGATGAATCTAGGGTGGGGGAGTGGCACTACTTCCTTAAAATATCCTTTTTGTCTATTCAGCTCCTTGAGGAAGGTATAATTTTTGCCTTCACCGAGGCAAAAACAACGCTCGCGGCTCATGTTGCAGGAATTGATCATGGCTTCGAGGTGGTATTTGATAAAGGGGGTTGCGGCATTTTGCAAAGGTTTTTCGTCGTAGTAGTTGTAGTTTTTGCCATATTTGACAAAACCGAACGGACAAACCGAAGTAACGAAAAACCGATCGTAAAAGGGCTTGATGCCACCATAAGCGTGAATGACTAAGTATACGAAATGTGCAGAGAGTTCAGGTTTTTTGGGAAAGGTGCTGGGAATGCCCAATTCTCTTTCCAAATGCAAGGGATCGGTGAAAGCGACGTTGGTAATGCCACCGCCGAATCTGCCTGGGTTGATCCCCATAATCAGCTCACGAGGCTGGGAATCGGAGTAGAATTTTTCTAAAAAAACTTGAAAAATTTCCCTGGTTTCCTGATTTTCACCCATAGGATTTAGCCACTCTACGCCTGAAGGCAAAGCGGGCATGTGGGAAGCTAAGTTTGAAAAATGAGTAGAAATACTTTGCGCAACGATCATTGATGGTATATTTGCGGTATGTTTCTTCTTTTTTGTCTAAAAAAAGCGAGAATAAATCGTAATTTCACGTACTTCGTGAACGAATTCGGGGTTGACACGTTTCACCCTGATCTCAAATAGCTAATGTTTTTTGTTTGTTTATAGTTTATGTGGGTGCTTCTCTTCAAGGAGCACCTTTTTTTTTGCTTCAAAGAATCTCCGCCAAAACAAAAATACTTCCACCCACATATACCACATCTTCGGGTTGTGCATGCCTCCGGGCAGCTTTGTACGCATTTCTGACCGAACTATACACCTTCCCTTTAAGGCCACTTTTGAGTGCCGCTTGCTGAAGTTCAGCCGCATCCATTCCTCGGGGAATATTGGGTTTGGCAAAATAATATATCCCTTCAGTAGGCAGCAATGGCAGCATTTTACTCAGGTCTTTGTCTTTGAGTACCCCGATCACCAGGTGCAGCTGCTGATGGGAGATCTTGGCCAATTCATTCATGGCCAGCTCCAGTCCGGCTTCATTGTGGGCGCTATCGGCAATGATGGTTGGTTCTTGGTGTAGTATTTGCCAGCGACCGATAAAGCGAGTGGAAGCAACCAGGTTTTTCAAACCAGACTTCAATGCCTCTTCGGTGATGTTCCAAGCTTTAGGAAGACAATCGACAGCCTGTAAAACGGTTTGAAGATTAAAGACTTGATAGTTGGCGTGCAGGTTTACGGGCAAGGACTGAAAGCGCAATTGACCTTCGTGATACACATCATAATAGGTATTTTGCAAGTCTTCCTTCACTATCTTGGCCTGGTAATGCTGGTCGGCAAAAAAGAGGACTGCCTGTTCTTGCTGCGCTTTTTCTATAAAGACCGGTGCGCTTTCCTGGTTCGTTTCACCAATCACCGCTGGCACATTGGGTTTGATGATCCCCGCTTTTTCGCTGGCAATAGAAGTCAGGGTATTTCCCAAAAACTGCATGTGATCAAAACTGATGTTGGTGATGATGCTCAATTCTGGCGTAATGACATTGGTGCTGTCCAGTCTTCCGCCTAACCCAACTTCGATGACGGCCACATCTACCTTAACTTTGGCGAAGTGGTCAAAAGCCATTGCAACCATCAGTTCAAAAAAAGAGGGTTGAATCTCAGCGATGAGTGGCTTCATTTTTTCAACGAATTCCACCAAGTTTTTGCGGGGAATGTACTGTCCATTGACTTTGATCCGTTCCCGGATGTCGCGGTAATGCGGCGAAATGTACAAACCAGTTTTCATGCCGTTGGCTTGCAAAATCGAGCTCAGCATGTGCGATGTAGAACCTTTCCCATTGGTGCCACCTACGTGAATGGTTGGGTATTGGTGTTGCGGATTGCCGAGAAAATTAAGCAGCGCTTTAGTATTGGTGAGGTCTTTTTTGAAAGCGGCGCCACCAATTCGGTGGTACATAGGGAGTTGTGCAAAGAGGTACTCAAGGACTTGTTGGTAAGACATCTTCAGTGTATTAGGGCATTGCGGGTTGAGCGTAGAGCCAAGCCGCCTCCCCGCCGGTCGCTGAGCGAAGCCGAAGCGCCGGGGGGAGTGCGGCTTCGCTCCACGCTCAACCCGCAATACCTTAAAAAAGGCTATTGTACTTTAAATCGATACGTCACAGTTCCACATTGGCGATCTACGTCACCGGGTGAAAAACGCCATTTCCGGGCGTTATTGAGGGCTAGGTTGACCAGCGTACCATCTGAGGTAGTGGAACCTTTTTGTGTAAAATCGGCTGAAACAACCGAACCCGATTGGTCTACGCATACGGCAACCACCACTGTTCCTTCCAATGATGAATTGTCGGTAATTCGAGGGGCAGTGACAATGCTGCGATTGCCCAAGCTTCCCCCAACAGACCCTTTTCCGGTAGTGATTCCCTCCAACACTTTAGAGTTGGGATCGCCATCGGGATCTCCCTGGTTGCCAGGTTTGCCAGTATTTCCTTTGCCCGAACCTTTGCCACCGCCACCAAAAAGGCCGCCAATTTGGTCTTTGGTGGCTTTGGCTTCAGCTTCCTTGCGGCGTTTTTCATCGTCTGCACGGCGTTGAGTTTCTTCATTTTGACGCGCTACCCGATCCGATTCTTCGCGGGCTTTGCGGTCTTTTTCCTGCCGTTCGCGAATGGCAATCGCATTGGGATCCTCTGTCGTTACCGTTGGTTTGGGTTCCGATTTGTTGGGTTTGCTGGGCGGAGGTGGATTCTTTTTATCCGGTAAAGCAGGCGTCTTTTCAGTTGGATCTGGCTTTACCTTGGGTGGAGCAGGGGTAGGCACAGGCGGGCCGGGGGTGTTTTCGTTCCCTTGACCAACATCTGGCAAACCCAAATTGACCAAAACCCCTTCAATTGGCGGAAGAGGTGGCTTGGGCGTATGGGTTTGTGCTATCAACATCAGCAGGATCACGATGGTGTGAATCACGATGCTGAGGATCAAGCCCTGTTTTCTAACTTTGCTTTCAAAAGCAGATATTTTAGCTGCCATGATCGTAAGGCGTTTCTTTTATGACGCAAAAAATAAATCCTTATTCAGCGGTATTCAATATCGCATTGATGCCCAACTGATAAGTAAGATCCATAATCTCTACTACTTTTTCTACCGGTGCTTCAGGTGCAGGAGAAACGGTCACATAAACGTCCTCCAAGCTACCGGCACGCAATGACTTGAGCTGGTCTTGCACCAACAACAAACTGGCCAAGCGCCCATTGAGCAGGTAACTGCCATCGGGCTCAATCCCTACATCGGTCAGCCGCTCTTTGGCTTTGTTGGCCGTTGTTTTGGAATTGCCGGGCAATTGCAAATTAAGGGCGCTGGGTGCGGTCAGGGTAGAAGTCATCATGAAAAACATCAACAAAATGAAGATGATGTCGGTCATGGAATTCATGCCGTGTTCTCCTCCTCCCCGACGTTCTCGATTGCGTAAATTCATGCGCTTTTGATTCTAGGTGTGAGGTTGAGTTGCCAGGATAGCTTTGGTTCCCAGGCTATTGGCAATTTTGATCACATCGGTTACTTTTTGAAATTGGACACCTTTCTCAGCGATTATTGTTACGGTAATGTCTTCTTTGCTGGCTTTCTTCGCTTCGATGGCCAGCGCAATGACATTTTTCAACTCCTCTTCCGTAGTTGGGGTGTCATTCACTTCATAGCCTTGATCTGCCGAACGGATTTCAACGGTAATCTTGATGGGGGCTTTTGCCCTCGAAAAAGATTCGGGCAGCTCAAAGGGTACTACTTTGATCAAAGTAGAAGTCAACATAAAAAAAATGAGCAACATAAAGATAATGTCGGTCATGGAGGTGAGGTTTACCTCCGTCAGTTCCCTTTTCTTTTCTCGTATGGCCATGATTACAAAGATATTGCAATGCCCAAATCAAATTTGAGCACCATTGAATAATGAAAAAGGACTATTTAGCTCGGTTCTTGCAACATATCGATGAAATCGAAGGTACTGAGTTCCATGTTGTCTACCACGCGGTCAATCATGCCATTGAGCAGGTTGTAAAAAATGAACGCCATGATCCCTACGATCAAACCCAGGGCGGAGGTAAACATTTTTACATAAATCCCCCCAGCAATAACCCCGATGGTCAGGTTGTTGGATTCTGCAAGAGAAGAGAATGTTTGAATCATCCCCGCAATGGTACCCAAGAAACCAAACATCGGCGCCACACCAGCGATGATGCTCAAGAAATTCAGGTTCTTTTCCATTTTGGAAAGCTCAATTTTGCCTACGTTTTCGATGGCGTGCTCAATGTCGCGCACGGGCTTGCCAATGCGCATGATGCCTTTCTCTACCATCATTGCAACTGGTGAACCGCTGGCCTGGCACAATGCGCGAGCCGCCGCAGTATTTCCGTTTTTCACATTCGCCCGAATGTTATTCATGAAGTTTTCATCCACCCGAGAAGCACGTTTGATCATTCGATAACGTTCAAAGAAGATAATCACCGCAATGAAAGACATCACGATAATCAGAAAACTGATGATTACCCCCGCAGGACCGCCTTCCATCAATAAATCAAGGGTGCTTCTGGAAGCAACACTTGTACTTTCAACAGCATCTTGTGTAGTGGAATCTAAACCAGCTTGTAGCAACAGAATGTTCAGTAGCATGGAAAAAATGTTTTGGTTTGCTCGAAATTTCGCTTCAAAACGAAGCGCTTTCCCGGATAAGTATATCCTGAAAGGCCAAAATTAACATTTTAAGAAATCTTTAATCCGAATTTAAAGAAAATTGTTTTTGGAAAATTCGTACTATTGTGCGATCTTTCGCATCCAAATTACACTTTCTCAGAACCTGATGATATGATTTTTTTTAAAACCTTAGTTTAGCTGCCTCATTCCCCTATAAATTAAGAAAAAGTTACCCTTTTAAGTCGACAACAAAGTCCAGATAATGAATGGCATGTATATTTTTTTTGAAAACAGATAAATAATAAATGACAAGCTTTCCAAATTCTAAGGCCGGATTAATCCGCATTGGCGTCTTTTATGACGGCCACTATTTTCTGCAGGTGAGTAACTACTACAATTATGTACACGACCGACGTAGCCGAATCAGCATTCGTGGTTTACATGATTTTGTTCGCAAACAAGTAGCTATTGAAGAAGAAGAAGAATTCCACCGCTGCCAGATCATCGACGCACATTACTTCAGGGGACGTTTGAGCGCTAGCGAAGCGAGCCAAAGAGGTAACTTGCTTTACTTCGAACGTGCTTTTGACGATATTTTGATGAGTGAAGGTGTATCCGTACACTATTTGCCCGTTAGAAACTTTCATGGTCGCTGGCAGGAAAAAGGAATCGATGTATGGTTGGCACTGGAGGCTTTCGAAATGACCTTCTACAAGCGATTTGATGTAGTAGTGATCCTGGCAGCTGATGGCGACTATTCACCGTTGGTACGCAAACTCCATTCGCTGGGTAGTCGGGTAATGTTGCTTCACTGGAACTTTGAGTACACCGACGAAGAAGGCAACCGCTTTAGTACGCGTACCTCCAATGAATTGGTTTCCAGTGTTTCCTACCCAATTGCCATGCACGACATCATCGATGATTATTCGCCGAAAAGTGAAGCCATTGTAAGTAGCCTGTTTGTGCCCAAAACAGAGGCTAAAATCTCTCACAAGCAAGTCACCAATTGGCAGGGTTCGGGAGAAGCAGCGACGAGTACGGATGAATTCCACGACAGTACCATCCTTTCCTTGAAAGAAGGGTACGGTTTTATCAAATATCCACCCAATAACGTATTCTTCCACTTCAGTAGTTTGGTAGATTACGACTTCAACGACCTTGAAATTGGCGACAGTGTACAGTTTTCACTCGAACCAAAGGAAGACGGCCGCATGATGGCTAAAGAAGTGATTGTAGTAGAATAGTTTAGTATTTTTACGGGCAAAACAATGGCCAATTTTCGAACGGTAAATTCTCGAAATTGGCCATTGTTTTTTTTATGCGGCAAGACTGTAAATTTTTTATCCGCTTTCGCTTTTCCCTTCCAACTTAATGTCTAAATTTGCATGATTAGCGAAAATTCGCTAAAATTATCATTGCCAATTTCAACCAACCACAACGCTGCTTTTAACATGAAAAGAATCAGAAAAGCTGCGGTATTGGGTTCGGGAGTGATGGGTGCAGGTATTGCTTGCCATTTGGCCAACATTGGCCTGGAAGTACTCATGCTCGACATCGTCCCGTTTGACCTCAAAGAAGAGGACAAAAACAACCCCGCCGCCCGCAATCGCATCGTCAATCAAGCCCTGGACAACGCCCTGAAATCTAAACCAGCCGCCTTGTTTGATAAAAACTTTGCCAGCCGGGTCAAAACAGGGAATTTCGACGACGACATGCCCAAGATCGCAGATTGTGACTGGATCATCGAAGTGGTGGTAGAAAACCTGGACATCAAAAAGAAGGTTTTTGAAAAAGTAGACCAATACCGCAGAACGGGTTCATACGTAACTTCCAATACTTCGGGTATTCCCATTCACCTGATGCTGGAAGGGCGCAGCGAAGATTTTCAGGCCAATTTCTGTGGTACGCATTTTTTCAATCCGCCCCGCTACTTGCGCTTGTTTGAAGTCATCCCAACTGCCAAAACCAAACCAGAAATGGTGGACTTTTTCATGCAGTATGGAGACATCCACCTGGGCAAACAAACCGTTCTTTGTAAAGATACGCCCGCCTTCATCGGCAACCGGGTTGGGGTGTATGCCATGGCCAAAATCTACCAACTCACTACTGAGCTGGGCTTGCGCATCGAAGACGTAGACGTATTGACCGGTCCCTCTCTAGCCCGCCCCAAAACGGGTACTTTCCGCCTAGGTGACCTGGTAGGCCACGATACTGCCGCCAACGTGATCAAAGGAATCAAAGCCAATTGCCCCAATGACGAGCAAGCTGGCGCTTTTGAAGTCCCTGCGTATTTGCAGTTTTTACTAGACAACAAGTTTCTCGGAAATAAAACTGGTCAGGGTTTTTACAAAAAGACCAGTGAAAAGGATGACAAAGGCCGCCCGGTCATCCTGGCCCTCAATCTGAACACACTACAATACGAACCCTCGGCCAAGTCGGATTTGGCCAGCTTAAAACTGAGCAAAAACATTGAGGATGTGCCCAAGCGCATTAGTGCTTTATACGACTCACCCGATGCGGGTGGTCAACTGGTGCAAAAATCGCTCAACGGCCTGTTTGCTTACTCTTCCAACCGCATTCCCGAAATAACCGTTCACCTGTACAGCATCGACGATGCCATGAAGGCGGGTTATGGCTGGGAATATGGCCCTTTTGAATACTGGGACCTGATCGGATTGGAAAAAGGCATCCAAACCGCTGAATCCCAAGGCGAAAAAATTGCCGATTGGGTAAAAGAAATGCACGCTGCTGGCCATACCAGCTTTTACAAGCGGGTAGGTGGACAACGCCTCTGTTACGATCCTGCTACCAAAACTTATGCCGCTATCCCTGGCCGGGAGTCCTTGATCGTTTTGGACAATTACCGCGATGCTGCTCCGGTGTTCAAAAACAACGAGGTGATTTTGCACGACATTGGCGATGGCGTTTTGTGTCTGGAATTTACTAGCCCCTACAATTCCATTGGCGAAGGTGTCTTGCGCGGCATCAACGAGGCCATCCAGATTGCCGAAGATGGGCAATGGAATGGCCTGGTGATTGGCAACAATGGCACCAACTTTAGCGTCGGCGCCAACATTTTCATGATTGCGCAATTGGCCTACCAAGGCGAATTTGAGGAGTTGAACATGGCGGTCAACGTCTTTCAACAAACGACGATGCGGGCCCGTTATTCCAGTATTCCAGTGGTTGTTGCGACCCAAGGATACGTATTTGGCGGTGGTTGCGAATTGCTGATGCACGCAGATGCCGCTACCGTATCCGCAGAATCGTACATCGGTTTGGTGGAAGTAGGCATCGGCGTAATCCCTGGCGGTGGCGGTACCAAAGAGTTTGCGGTACGTGCCTCCGACGAATTCAAAGAAGGAGAAGTATTGATTCCTACTTTGATCGAACGCTTCAAAACCATCGCTACGGCTGGAGTCAGTACTTCTGGATCAGAAGCTTTCAACCACCGGTACCTGTTGCCCGAGCGCGACCTGATCGTGATGAACAAAGACCGCGCAATTGCCGAAGCCAAGAAAAAAGTGCTGGAACTGGCGCCAAATTATACCCAGCCACTGCGCAAACAAGTGACTGTACTCGGTCAAACTGGATTAGCGGCGCTGTATGTTGCCGCCAACGAGCTAAAACTGGGCCGATTTGCCTCTGAACACGACATCAAAATCGCCCACAAAATTGCCTGGGTACTTTGTGGTGGCGACCTCAGCGGTACACAAGTGGTGTCGGAACAATACCTACTGGATCTCGAACGCGAAGCATTCCTCAGTCTTTGTGGTGAGCAAAAGACCCTGGAACGCATCCAGCACATGTTGCAAACGAACAAGCCACTCCGCAACTAAGGTTTTGAATCGCAGCCAACCCACGACTTCAGTCGTGGGAGGCCACACATAACACTACCCCACGACTTCAGTCGTGGGAAACACGACTTTATCGAGGAACAAGCGAGTTCAGTCGTGGGAAAAAGAAAACAATGGAAGCATACATCATCAAAGCATACCGTTCCGCCGTTGGACGCTCCAAAAAAGGCGGATTCAAAAACTACCGCTCAGATGACCTGGCAGTAGACGTGATCAAGCACCTGATGGCCCAAGTGCCAGAGCTTGATCCCCGATTGGTCGACGACGTATTTGTAGGCTGTGCCAACCCGGAAGGAGAGCAAGGCTTTCAAATTGGCCGCCAAATCTCTCTCCGTGCCCTGGGACAAGAAGTACCCGGCGTAACCGTCAACCGTTATTGTGCCTCCGGCTTGGAAACCATTTCGATGGCCGTTTCCAAAATCAAGGCCGGAATGGGACACATCTACATTGCTGGCGGTACCGAGAGCATGAGCATGATCCCGATGACGGGCTACAAGCTGGCTCCTGCCTATTCGGTAGCCAGCACCACGCCCAACTATTTGGCCAGTATGGGACATACGGCCGAGGCAGTTGCCCATAAGTACGGCATCAGCCGCGAGAAGGCCGATGAGTTTGCCCTGCGCTCTCACGTCAACGCAGCCAAAGCCATTGACGAGGGTAAGTTTGCGGGTGAAATCGTGCCGGTTAAAGTGAAAGAAGTATTTGTGCAAAACGACAAGCGGGTGGAAAAAGAATTCACCGTAGCCGTAGACGAAGGCGTTCGCCGCGAAACTTCATTGGCTGGTTTGGCAGCGCTCAAACCCGCTTTTGCCATGGGCGGCGTGGTTACTGCGGGCAATTCTTCCCAGACTTCCGATGGGGCTTCGTTTGTGCTGGTGGTCAGTGAAGAAATGGTCAAGCAGTTGGGGCTTCAACCCATTGCGCGTTTGGCAGCTTGCTCCGTAGGTGGCGTTGATCCAATGTACATGGGCATCGGCCCTTGTGCCGCCATCCCCAAAGCCGTAAAGCAAGCAGGTATTTCCCTCAATGACATCGACCTGATCGAACTGAATGAAGCTTTTGCTGCTCAAGCACTAGCGGTGGTTCAAGAGGCTGGTTTGGACATCAACAAAGTCAACGTCAACGGCGGAGCCATTGCCTTAGGCCACCCACTGGGTTGTACTGGCGCCAAATTGTCCACACAATTGTTCAACGAGCTGCGCCGTCAAGGCAAAAAATACGGCATGGTGACCGCCTGTGTAGGCGGAGGACAAGGGATTGCGGGAATTTACGAACTCCTTCAATGATCAATAATCTATATTCAATGTCCAATAATCAATAATCAATATCCAATGTCCAACGCGGGGTGAAGATTGGAATGAATCAATTATTTAGCCCGCGTAGGGCAAATTTTAGAATTTACCTCCGCGAAAGAAAATAGTATTTTTTACAAAATCTCGACCCGCGTTGGATATTGGACATTGATTATTGGATATTGGATATTGAAAAATCATCCTTTTTTGTTGGCTGTAAACTTCCCATTCGGCTGATCAAAAGTCAACGTCTTAACCTTCCCTCCTTCAGCCCCAAAGATGATGTGGTATCCTTTAAGCGCTTTAAAGTCAAATTTAAGGTCGTCTGTGGCCAGCAATTCGTAATCGGGTTGACCCGGGACATTGACAAAGAGGGTTTCTCCGCGAATGAAGACTTTTATTTTCGCGTCCATCAATTCGTATTCGCCGACGTATTTTTCCAAATCGCTTTTTGAAGTTTTGATGCCTTCGTTGAAGCGCTCAAAGCGGATCGGTTTTACCCCTGCTTCCAGCTCGACTTCCATTGCGTCGATCTCGCCTTTGAGGTTGCTCAATAGGGCTAGATTGACTTTGGTCGCTTCCACTTCTGCGGTAAACACATCGTAATGGTAATGGCTGATTTTTAGCGGAAGCGTATTGAACTGTCCGTCCAGGGTATCGCCGCTGGGTTTGAGTTCAAACGTGCCGTAGGCCTCGTTTTTGTATTTGCCCACATAATCGCTGAGGGGATGGCTGGGCTTGGTGTCTTTTTTGCGGCTGTCATCCTCTTTCTGGGCCACCTGTTCCAGGGTTATGAGGGCTTTTTTGAGGGTGCTGAGTTGTTTTTCATTCCAATCCACTTTGGGTAACCCCAATAATTTGTCGGCAACGTAGTTTCTGATTACTCCAGGCAATCCCGTGCCATTCATATTGGTAAGCACCACAATGCCCAGGGAGTCGCGCGGATAAAGCGCTACACTGGCCGAAAACCCATCGATGTTGCCACCGTGTTCGTTGCGCAAGTGGCCCCGGTAATCGGTGATGAACCAGCCCATTCCGTACAGATTGTAAAACGTGTAGTAACTGGAATCCAGCGCGGTAGATACAATGCTGCGTGGCAGAAACAGCTCCTTGTGCATTTCTGGCGAGATCAAAGCCTGCCCTTCGTTTTTGCCCTGGCGCAGCAACATGGTAACCCATTTGGCCATCTCGTTGGGGCTGGAGTTGATTGATCCGGCAGGCCCCATGGCGTCGATGTTGCGGAATTCCAGTTTTTTTACTTTGCCCATGGGTTTGTCTTCCCAGCCGTAAGGCAGCGCATAATCCTTGCCCTTTTGCATGTCAACTACCGAGAAGTTGGTTTCTTTCATACCCAATGGATTCAGGATCTTGCTGCGGGTAAATTCTTCCCATTTCTGGCCAGAAAGCCGCTCCACCAGGTAACCAGCGGTCATGAACATGAAATTGTTGTATTGCCATTGCTGGCGAAAACTAAAAGTGGGCTCAAACAAGTGGATGGATTTGTACAACTCCTCGCGGGTACGCGCCGATCCGTACCAGGCGAAATCGTGGCGGGGCAACCCCGAAACATGGCTCAACATATCGATGGGGGTCAATTTTTCGCCAGCATACTCATCCTGTAACTTGAAATCGGGCAGGTATTCTACCAGTGGCTTGCTCAAGGACAGTTTGCCGTCCTGCGCCAGTAAACACACATCAAACGCGGTGAAAGCTTTGCTGCAAGACCCGATGGCGAATTGCGTATTGGGGCTTACTGGCGTTTTTTGTTCCAGGTCTTTGAATCCAAAGCCTTTGGCGTAGATGATTTTTCCATTGCGCACCACGGCCAAACCCACCCCCGGAACCTGCCAGTCATTGCGGGCTTTTTCGATGTAGGTTTCAATGTCTTGGTAAGGATTTGAGGCAAGGGCAGCAGCAGCAGCGGCCTTTTTTTGCGCTTGAAGACCCAAAGGCAGGCTGATGGTGCAAAGCAGCAATAAGAGGAGAAAGTTATTTTTCATAGAGTAGAGATGAGTTTTTCAAGAATAATTGCGGATTGTGGACAATCTTACTCTAAAAAAAGCACAAAAAAGGTGATTTTTAGATAAACCTGCTGCTTTTTCCAACCAATTTGAATTTGGGTGCTGTCTTCACAAATTGAAGTAGCTGCTTCGGATTTTGATTCCCACTAAACTTAAAAAACCTGACATGATGTTACGCAAACATTTTCTCACTGGCGCACTAGGGCTGGTATTGGCTACGGTGTTGAGCAGTTGCTTGAAGGATTCCTGCGAGACTTCAACCACTTACATTCGCTACGATCCAGTGTTTATTACGCCAGCTGCGCTGCGCAAAGACGTGGTTGCCGAAGCCCCCAGAGCGCTGAAAGAACCAGGAAAAATATACGTTTATGAAGGCTACCTGATCATCAACGAACACGAAGAAGGCCTGCACATCATTGACAATCGCAATCCCAAAAGTCCTGTTCCCATTTCTTTTTTACCCATTCCCGGCAACATCGACCTGGCGGTGCGCAACAACATCCTGTATGCCGATAGCTGGATAGACCTGGTCATGATCAACATCGAAGATCCCGCCAATCCTAAGTTTGCCGGGCGCATTCAGGATGCCTTTCCCAATTACGGTATCGATCCTGCATTGGGCATCACGGTGACCTACAAACCCACCAAAGTGACCGAAAGTATACCCAGTTGCGATCAAAGTGGCCCGATTTTTTTTCGCGGAAGAGGACTTTTTATTGATGCTGCATTTGATGCGCAACGCGCTGGTTCCAGTGGATCCAAGGTTGCTGCTCCTGGCGGAAACACCGTTGGGGTAGGGGGCTCTACTGCTCGCTTTACGATCAACGAAAGCCATTTGTATACGGTAGATCGCTCCAATTTGCGCGTGTTTAACCTCAAAAATGCAATTGCGCCTAAACTGGCCAATACCCTGGGCATTGGTTGGGACATTGAGACCATTTACCCGTATGACAATAAGTTGTTCATTGGGGGCATGTCGGGTATGCAAATCTTTGACGCTTCCGATCCAGAAAGACCCAAGTTTTTGTCCAATTTCCAACACGCACGCAGGTGCGATCCGGTGGTGGCTCAGGACAATCGGGCTTATGTTACGCTCCACGAGGGAACTGCATGCCAAGGCTTTGAAAATGAACTGAACGTGCTGGACATTACCGACGTTACCCAACCCAAGTTGATCAAAACGTATCCGCTGCATCGTCCCATTGGATTGTCAATCACGGGCGAAATCCTGATGATTTGCGACAGCGATGAAGGCCTAAAAGTCTTCAACGCCAAAGATGACCTGGCCATCGACAAAAACCTTTTGCAACACCTCAAGGATTTTGATGCGTTTGATGTAATTGCCCTGGAGAAGCAATCATTGGCCATCATTACGGGTAAAAACGGCATTTACCAATACGATTATTCCAATCCAAAGAAGTTGCAAAAACTGAGTGTACTGAGCATTTCAAAGTAATTGACTTAATTTTAATGCTCTTTCAAAAAAACACACAATACCAGCGGTTATGAAATACGGTTTATACCTCGTACTCTTTTGTGTATTAATCAGCTCATCGCTGTGGGCACAAGACGCCAGTCCAGCAAAGAAAGGAACCAAGGATATGGTAGTGCTCAAGTCGGGCGAAAAAATCCAGGGCGAAATCCTCAAGTATGAGCAAAACAAGGAGTTGGTTTTGCGTACTACCGAAGGCATTGAGATGGCCATTCCTGCGGAGAAAGTAGACAAGTTTTTTTCAGGTACCCGAGCTTCACTCGTCAAACGGTTGTCGATGCCTCAAAAACCTTTTCTGAAAGCAGGCAGTTTTTATAATAACTTTGCCTTGTTTGTTCCCTTTGGGGCAGAAACAATAGCAAACAGCCATACCGGATTCGGATTCGAATACAGCGCAGGCGTACAGCTCAATTCGCGGCTCGGGGTCGGCTTGGGTACGGGTATAAACTTAATGATTGGTGCCGACCGTTTGGTGCCCGTTGTGGCCGAATTGCGGTATTACAACAATGCTGCACGTCGGCATCGAGCTTATGTCTTGCTGGACGGTGGGTACAGCATCGGCTGGGCAGCAGACAATACCAACGATGCCTACAGCGTCAACGGTGGATTTCGGATCCATCCAGCGCTGGGCGTAGTGTGGAACAAAGCTGGCAATACCCACTTCAGCACCGAACTGGGATTTTTGCACCAACGCGCCAGCATCAAGGAAGATTACTGGGAAACCATTACCTGGATCAAAGAAAACAAATACCAGATGAACCGCTGGTTGTTTAAAATTGGATTGATTTTTTGAGGATTTGCGTTTAGGCATTTGCTAAACCGCCGGCATTTCGACTACGCTCAATGACCGGCGGTTTAACAAATGCCTAAACGCAAATCCTTTCACGATAGCATTTATGGCGCAAAACCCGCAACATACCGAAAAAGAGATCGTAGCCGGCTGTGCAGCAAACAGCCGATACTACCAAGAGCTCCTTTACCGCAAGTACTTTCCGGTAATGATGCGGATGTGTATGCGCTATACCGAAGACCGCGACGTGGCCCTGGAAATCATCAACAACGGTTTTCTGCGGGTTTTTCAAAAGATCGACACCTTTACTTTCAGTGGATCGCTGGAAGGCTGGATTCGACGGGTGGTGTTTCATTGTTTGTCTGATTATTTTCGGCAAAATACCCGCAAGATTGACTTTTTGGAACTAGAGGGCCGCGACGCGCCTACCCGTTCGTCGGCCTTGACTGATTTGTACCTCGAAGACCTCCTGAGCCTGGTGGATCGATTGCCAGATCAGAGTCAGCGGGTGTTTCGATTGTATGCCATCGAAGGATATACCCACGCCGAAATCGGCGAAATGTTGAGCATGAGTGAAGGTACTT
>NZ_JBBAKG010000074.1:18010-31885 GCF_040403615.1 Haliscomenobacter sp.
GAAGGATATACCCACGCCGAAATCGGCGAAATGTTGAGCATGAGTGAAGGTACTTCAAAATGGTACCTGTCTATTGCGCGCAAAGAATTGAAAGAGATGATCAATCGTCAACTCACTAATCAACGGAATTATGCAGGATAATTTACACGACGATTTGTTTACCGACCACGCTTGGCAAGAGATGCACAAGATCCTGGATCGGGAAATGCCAGAGCGGAAACGCCGAGGGTTCCTGTTTTGGCTGTTGCCTGCATTGGGACTGTGCCTCCTGACGGCGCAAGATTCGTTGATGGGAAACGATATTCCGGTGGCCTCCAAAACCGCAATGGGCAATAAGCAGGCAATCGCGGCAAGGAAAGCAGATGAGCAGACCAAGCCCGACAAATCTGCTAAGGCAAAACTCCACAAAGACATACCGCTGGTTCAAAACCAGACAACCCCAGTCGTTCAGGACAACCAGACATCCGTTCAGCTAGAAATTGCTGCCAGACCAGGCAAAGAATTCGGGTTAAAGTCATCTGCAACGGAATCGACAAAGCCAACTGATCTATCAGGTTGGGACGATCATGCCCAAGGCGCAAATCAAGCCACTCCAGAAATTCCGCTGAATTCCTTAACCCCAAAGCTGCCTGTAGCTTCCGAATCGCTACCTGATCAGCAGGGCAGTACAAGCAAACCTGAGTTGGATGATTCCCAGCCACTGTCGGAAAAAAGGAACACCCTTGGCCTTGTTCCTACTGCACATTTTGACCTAAACCAGCCTGACTCCAAGCCGGAAACCCCTGAACTTTCTTTTCAAAAACGCCATCAAAAACTGGAATGGTGGGCAGAAGCAGGGACACAAATCACCAATGGGGTGCAAGGCTTGAGTGGCTATCGGGTCGGCATTCTGGCAGGTATCCCCATGGGCCAATTTCGCTTGCGGGTAGGTACTGGCTTTACCCAAACCGAAGTGGATTTCAAAAGCGTTCAACTCGATTCTACTGGCCAGACCCGCACCATGGATGTGCAACTCAATACCCAAACTACCCCTGGTTTTAATGCATCAAAAGGCAGCAGTACCACTCCAACCGTATCCAGCATCAACCTGCAACTGATCGATTTGAATGTTGGATTGTACCATCCCCTTGGCAAACGCTTCGGTGCGGCATTGGGCGGCAGTGTGCAGTATGTACAAGGCATTCGGTTGGGAGGCCAATACTTTAATGCCAGCTTGTTTGAATCGGCTAACCAGGATAAGACTGCCCCGGTCACTTCCCAAAATGGCGGGTCTACTTCTTCGCCCATTCTGACCCAAAACTCAAGCTTGACCAAAGCCAACTTTCGCAACCTGGTCATTGCGCTGCATGGAGAGCTGTCTTACCAGCTGGCTCCGCGTTGGAGCACCAGTCTGGGGTACCGGTATTCGACCAGAGGGTTCACCAAATCGAGCGATTTGGTGTTGAGACCGAATTGGGTGGAGCTTGGGGTGAGGTTTCGGGTGAAGTGATTTTAAGAGGGAGGGATCAGATGGGTCGGTCATGTGTTAGCGGTTTCCTTTTTGTATGTAGGAATGAGTCAAAATTAGAAAGTGAACATCATCGCTTTGATTCTTGCCTAAAATATCTTAAATTGGCCTAGTAATAATCTTAATATGCAAGCCATCAGAAGTATTTATAAGGTCGAAAACCAGAAATTGGTCATTGAATTACCTGACTCTTTTCAACACACAGAGGTAGAGGTGATCATTTTGCCAGTTGCTGCGGAAGAAGATAAGGCCGTATTGCCAAACGCCATTGATAGGGGGAATAAAACGGAGCGATTGAAAGCATTGTCCTTGTTGAGTGTTTGGGATGAAAAGGATGCGCAGGCGGTTTCTGAAAGTCAGAATTTCATCAATCAATGGAAAGTAGTCGAGTTTTAATTGATACCTCGATTGTAATTGATTATCTACGAAGTTATAATCGACCACAAACAGTTTTTTCAAAGCTTTTTGGTGACAATGAGCTTTATTTGTCTCCTATTTCGGTTTTCGAGTTATTCAATGGTGCAACTTCAGATGCTAAAAAACAGGATGTAGAAAAGATTTGCGAGCAAGTCATTGTGCTGGATTTCGACTTATATACCGCCAAAATCGCAAGTCAAATTTATCTTGATCTACGTACTAAAAATAAACTGATTGAGTTTCGGGATATCTTGATCGCAGCTACAGCTTTGCAGCATACACTGCCACTTGCAACTTTGAATCTTAAGCATTTTGAGCGGATAGAGTGGCTGATACTTAAATAAACACAAGATAAGGAATTACTGAAAAATACCCGAAAAGGATTAAAACAGCTATTGCAAATATGTGGCAAGCATTTATGATAAATCTCAATCCAAGCACAACTACGCTTCAATTCCAAATTAGGGTGACCCTTTGAATATCCAACTGCTTGTAAATCAAATAATTGGGTATTAAAAGGGTCACCCTAGCAGGTTTGAATGATCAACCGCTGTGGCTCAGCACGGCGGGCTTGGGGATATCCTGGTTGCATTTGCGTATAGATTCTAGGCCGAAGTATTATCGGTATGAGGGGTATAAGAAATGGCCTTTTCCAAGTATCTTGCTTTAATTTCTTAACTTGACTATGGCTTGTATCCAGTTTTTTGTGCCTTCTACGATGTACAACCAATAAGTGCCAGGCTCAAATTTTTTTAAATCCAAAATAGCTTTCCCCGCAGTAAAAGTGAACTTTAAGGGTTTTAATTCTCCATTGGAAGCCCACAACTCGATCCTGGCTTTGGAGGGGATAAAACCAGTTCTGGACACTTGTAAGCTCCAGCTATTGTTCTTGCCCACACTTACTTTAATTGGACAGCTTTCTGTTGTATTTCCCTGTGGGGTAAACTTGAACAATTCATTGCCATGTACCCCATCATTGCCAGAGAAATATACTTCACCATTGTGTACAACCAATTCATCCGGGCTGCCATGGGCAGGCCCTGGATTTAGGTCAAAAGCTATTTTCGTATTCTGTGGTGTACCATCGGTTTGCCAGAGTTCGATGCCAAGCTGGTTGGCTGCTATAAAGTAGACAAATGGGCCTACATTGAATAACTCTGTAAGTGCCCAGGTCTTATACACGTCAGTGCTTATGTAGGCTAAGAAAATAGTGCCTTCTGGTGTTCCGTCAGTTCGCCAGAGTTGTCGCCCTTTTTGACTAAGGTCAAAAAATAAATATTGGCCATTGCTTAGGAGTGGTCCGTAATCAGCGCCAGGACTGATTTTATCATTACTCTTGATAATATTCGATAAATTTGAAAATAGTTTCCCTTGGGGGCGTAATAAAGTATAGATACTGTCAATAATAAAATCGAGCGACCTCGTGCGGTTTTGAACCAGGGGATAAGTACCTTGGGGGTAGCCATTTGTCCTCCACATGACTTTATCAGAGCCATTGTTTCCCCCTACAAAACACATTAAAGTGTCTGAAAGCTTGAAAATACTGGAACTCATGAATCCTCCTATTTTTCCAGGTCCGACTTCTTTTAAAAGTTGAATGGATTCAAATCGCTCATCCGTTACCCAAAGTTCAAAACCTTGTTTTTCAGAATAGGCTCTCATTAATAGTTTATCTTGAATTCTGCCCTCGTAGGTAATGTTTGTTAAATCAGAGAATAACCTTCGAAAATTGATGCCTGATACCAGGATTTTTTTATCCAGAATTAGAAGTGAATCTGGCTTAATTACATCAATTAATTGCATAGTTTCAATCGTTGAAATGTTTGTTTCTTTAAGACCAGGTGAATGTTTAAGATCAACATAAACGTATTTTGATTGCTCAAGCAAAGAGCCACTTCGATCTGCTATTGCACAATAAATTCCTCCTTTATAAAGTGTCAAAGCACGTGGACGGGCACTTGCATTAATCGTATTGATGTCTTTGAGCAAGGACAATTTATTTTTTGTGGGATCATAAAACCATAATTCTGTACCATGCCACAAATCATTGATGGCAAAGTACAATCGGTTTTTCCAAAATAGTATGCATTGTTGATAGTAATAGTCTCGATGCGGGGCAGTCCAAATGATTTTAGTATGCTCCGGTGAACCATCAGAAAATAAAAAATGGCTGGTTTCCCCTTTCGAATTCAATGGAGAAAATATTTTTCCAGCTTTACCCATGGTTACTGAACTTGCGAAGGAGAAGCCAAGGGAGTCAGGTAAAATAGTCAGTAGAACTGGCGTGGAGTCTTGGTTCCCTAGCTTCCACAGTTCGTGGCCTTGGAGAGATAAGTACAAAGTATTTCCTGTAGGTAAATAATTGGAAGGGTTTTTATTTTCGGCAAATGCTGCCATCGTTTGAAAATACCCAGGTTCTCCGTTGGTTCTACAAAGGGAGTATGACTTAGTAGCTACAAAATATTTTTCAAAATACAGGTAATTATCTGTGACGTTAAAATTTTTACCAAAAGCAATCGTTTCTACATCTTTTTTTGAGGTTAAGACAATCTGTGGAATCGGGCTCTTCGAGTTGAGCTTCCACAGACTTCTTCTTCTCTCTTCGTGAAAATCCAAGAAATAAAGCTCCGCTTTGAAAGTATTGAGAAATTCGACCCCCATAATTTTTCCGTTGTCGATTGGACATAAAACGGGTTTGGTGCCAGCTGGTCTTCCATCGCTTGACCATAAAATTCTTTGTCTGCTCTTTTTATCGCCGGCTTCAAAAGCAGTGAAGTACATGGAGTTGCCCAGTGTGGCAATTTTTTCAGAGTCCCCCCAACCTAGTATTTCTCCTGTATGGGATAATGCCAATTGTTGATTGACACACCAAAGATGGCTAGTATCAGCGTTGTATTTTTTTGTTAATAAGAAAAGGTGCTCAGGAGTAACCGCCATCATTTGTCCTATCTCCCAGGTGGGAAAAGTGTGTAATACTTTGGCATTATTTTGTTTAATATCAATACACCAGAGCTCAAGTTTTTTCAATTCATTTACAAAGAGAAAAAAAATGAAGTCACCTGACTTCCTAAAATGTAGCAGAAATTTATCCTTGTTGTTGGTATCATACTCTATGCGGGTATCAATTTTACAAATTAAAATCGATGCACCTGTTTGAATATCCCCCTTTCTTATTTCAATCGCTTTTTCTTTATCGAGGGCATAATAAACATGATTATCAAATACCTCATAATCCCACAATAAAACATCTTTGGGGCCAGGTATATGATCCATGAAAATTTTGGTATTCGCTTCTGTACCATCACTCCGAAAAAGTTCTAAACCATGAATTGGATCTTTTGCTAAAAAGACGAATCCATTGATTCCAGCCTTTATGCCATTAGGGGTGCTGCTTTCCGTAGTGGTGTCCATGTCTATGACCAAGGTTTGGCCATTCAAAATACAACTTATAAACAAAAAAGAGCAGAGGAGGCAGGTCCAGTTTTTCATAATGATTAATGTTTTGAATAGCCCTCATTGAGTTGTTCAAAAATATGAAAGAATTCCTCTTTGTTTTGGGCCTGGGCTAATTGTCGTATGTTGCTAAAGCTACGCAAATAGAGCTGTTGTGATGAATACGGGCAGTTTCCCCCTCCAATCACAATTTCTCTGGTCTCGTTCGAGAAATCACCTTTCTTTAAAAGCACAACTTCATCAACAATACCAATTTTGTCCAATAAAGCTTTGATGATTGCGGATTGCAAGGCAAAAGGTATGTCAATACCCAGATATAACTTTTTTACTGAGCCACTTACATTTATTTCGTGGTCAATCAGAACGCTATCTAAATATCCGGCAGCATCAATAGATTGCATGAATATGGGAAATTGATTTTTGATGTAGCTATATCTGAAATTGAACACCAAGTGATAAGGCTTGGGATTGATCTCTCCAAATGACTTGGGGCCTATTTTGAGGTGTTGAACAGGCCCCCAGGCAGTTCGTTCTGTCCTCACATTTTCCGTATCGATGTATTTGAAATAATTTTTTGACTGTGCGGGTAGTTGTATGACTAAGCCAACAAGGGCAAAAAGGCAATTATAAAATTTCATCATTGAACTGGATATGAATTAAAAAGAACTTTGCCCAGGCATGTTTTCCTTGCCCAGGCAAAGCGCACTAATGTTTACTTACACGTCTTTGCGTGCTCAAACACATGCTGTTCAATATCCGCCCATTTTGGATCTTTACCATATTTGCTGAACAAATCGGCACAATCTTCAAACAAGGGTTTGAATTCTTCATTATAATCGGCTTTTTTCAGGCGGTATGCCGCTGCGTTACCCTTACGCACATAGTAGGATTTTTCGTCACCGCCAACCATTGTAATGCCCCCAATACCCAAACTGGTGGTTTCTTTTGCTAATGGATCAAAGTACACTTTCAACTTACCGCTGAACGAAGGATTGACCAACTGTACCAATAAGTTACGTGTTTTTTTGCCAATCCGGACTGGGGCTTGTTCAAAAAAAACGTAGCCTTTTCCAATGATGTCTTTGTCTAAATCAACGTTGTCCCATTGGGTCGCATCCGATAAAAAATCGAGGGATTTGCCCAGTTTGTCCCATCCAGAAGGTGGGAGGTACATGTGTTTGATTTCTGCGGGCTTCAATTTGCGTTTTTTGTTGGAGCCGTCTACGTTTTCCAACACCACTTCCTCGATCAAGCCTTTTTTGCGATCAAGGTCTTTGATGTTGCCTTGTAACTGGGTACCGTTTTGTAAAGTTACATAGGCGTTTTTTTTGCCAGAAAAGCTAAAAGTTCCGGGTTGGAATTTCTGGGCTTGTAATACACTTAGATTAGTGCTGAGGATCAAAATGATCAGCACAAGTTGCAAAGTTGTTTTCATGATTTGAAATAATTTGTATAAAAATTAGTTAATGTGTGTAATTGTTTAACGATCTTTAACGTAAGTTTTCAAATAAAAATCCTTAATCATAAAGGCTTTTAGATACGGCAAAGCTCTACTTTTTTTTTGATTTAACAAAAATACTGGGGCTTTCTTTGTTTAAAAAACTCAACTCCTCGCCCTAATCAACAATTTACACACATCCATTTTCAAAATTGCTGCTAAACTCCGCTTTTCGAGTCTCATTCAGCCTAAATTGGCCTCATTTTCGCCTCAAACAACAAAAATTAAACATGCTCTTATCCCTCCCGTAAATGCTGAACAAAATAACCTCAAATCCCAAGCTGCTCTTCCTCATTGATGGGGTGGGTGCACTGCTTTCCGCCTTTCTATTAGGCGTAGTGTTGGCAAGTGCTGAAGCGACCTTCGGAATGCCCCCCGAAACACTCTACTTCCTGGCCGCTTTAGCCTGTCTATTCGCCCTTTATTCTTTTTGGAACCATGTTCGATTTAATGAAAATTGGCGCCCTCAGCTGCGAGGAATTGCCATTGCGAATCTGCTGTATTGTGGCCTTACCGCCGCTTTTGTGATTTATTTTCGCCAAGAACTGACCAAATGGGGATTGACGTATTTTTTGCTGGAAATGGTGGTGGTTCTGTGCCTAGTGGCGATCGAATTCAAAACCCTGATTCAGCGCGGCGTATAAATTTTATCGCTCCTTACAAGTATGAAAGATGTTTGGTTTTTTTATTTTCTCGGTTATAACCGAGAAATATCACATTATTTCTCGGTTATAACCGAGAAATAATGTATTTTTAAACTAAATTCTCTTTCCATGCTCATTCTACGCACCCTTTATTCAACTATTTCCTCCCGTCTTGCTCCAGGCAAGGCAGTAATTGTATTGGGCCCTCGCCAAGCTGGGAAGAGCACCATTTTGGATGAAATTGGAAAGCAAAGCGCTCTGAAAGTACTGCGATTGGATTGTGATGATGCTTTGGTAAGGCAGCGGCTACAAGACCATACCTTACCAAATTTACAAAGTCTGATCGGCGATGCGGAATTATTACTAATCGACGAAGCGCAAAGGGTAAAAAACATTGGGTTAACCCTGAAAATCATCATTGATCAAATTAAAAAGCCTCGCCTTCTGGTGTCTGGTTCTTCTTCCTTTGACTTGGCCAATGAAGTCAATGAACCATTGACGGGGCGCAAATGGGAATTCATGCTTTTGCCTATTTCCACCAGCGAAATGGTGCTACATCACGGTACTTTTGAGGAAAGTCGGCATTTACACCAACGCATGATGTATGGCATGTATCCTGAAGTGGTCACCCACCCGGAACTGGAACGCCAACTACTCAACCAACTAGCAAGCAGTTATTTGTACAAAGATGTGTTTGCTTTTCAAGAATTGCGTAAGCCTGAACTATTGGACAAACTGGTTCGTGCCCTGGCTTTGCAAATTGGTAGTGAAGTTTCATTCAATAATTTGGCATCCTTTTTATCTTGTGATATCGAAACCATTCAACGGTACATTGACTTATTGGAAAAGTCCTTTATTGTTTTTCGTTTACCCGCGTTTAGCCGCAATATACGCAATGAACTCAAACGATCTCGCAAGATTTATTTCTGGGATTGTGGGATCCGCAATGCATTGATTGGGGACTTTCGCCCCTTGGATTTGAGGACGGACGTGGGTGGATTATGGGAGAATTTTTTAATCGCGGAACGCAGGAAGTACAATCTTTATCGAGAATTCTATGGGCAGTCGTATTTCTGGCGCACCACTCAACAACAGGAAATAGATTATCTTGAAGAATACGACGGCAGTATTCATACCTACGAATTCAAATGGAATCCATCAAAAGGGGCCTCATTGCCAGAGGTATTCCAAAAGGCTTATCCTAATGTAGGTTTAAAAGTGGTTAATCCACAAAATTACCTGAGCTTTTTGACAGAAGATTAATCCTCACACAAACCAAATCTCTGCACTAATTGTAAGATCATGGTTGTTTTAGTTTTTTGTTGTGCCAGCGGACCAGGTTAAATTTCCATAAATTTTAACAAAAAAAGAGAGTGAAAATCATAGCTTTCACCCTCTTTTTTTTCATATAACCACTCCAAGCAACTTACTGCTGATAGTAAGGCTTTTCATTTTTGCCACCCCCTTGAATCACTTCTAAACGGCGCTTGAACTCTTTGGAAGCTTCCAGTTCGTTCTTTTTGGCGTGGATTTCTTTCAAGGCGATCAGGGTGTTGGTATCGTTGGGATCCAGGGCTTCTGCGCGCTTGAAGAAAGGCAGTGCCTTTTCAAACTGAGCGAATACCTCTTCCTTCATTTCTTTGTATTTCTTCAAACCTTCTTTGGAATAATCGTTTTCCAAAGTGTTCATTTTTTGAGTAGTCACGGCTGCTTTGTTGTAGTACAAGGCACCGATGCTGTACACTGCGTCAACGTTTTTGGCATCTTTGGCGATGGCCTGGTTGTAATAATCCAGGGCAGCGTTGAAGTATTCTTCTCCTTTGGCCTTGTCACCTGCTGTTTCCGCTTTTTGATACAGGTTGTCGTAAACGCTGCCCAAAACGGTGTACAAAGAAACGTTGTTTGGTTCTTGAGCGATAGCGGCTTTCAGCTTTTCGATCAGGATGTCCAACTTACCCAGTTTCAGGTGGTGGTTGATGTCGGCAAAAAGCAAGCTGATTTCTTCAGGATAACGCTTACGGCCTTCATCCAGGTAAGTATAAGCAGCGTTGATGTCAGTAGCCGCATTCATGGTATACAGACTCTCGTAGATGGCCGCCTTGTCGTATTTGGCTTGATACAATTTTTCCAACAAAGGCTTGGCAACATCGTTTTTCTCTGCCAGTAGCGCTGCGGTTGCAGTCAGAAACATGGCATAGTTGTAGGCTTCCTCCGTATCCAGGATACTTTTTTGGGCATTCTTTTTTAACTCTTCATGAGAATTCAGCAACAATTGGAAGTTCTCATAAGCCAATTTGTACTTCTGCTCTTCGAAAGCGACCCGACCAAAATTGTCCAGGAAACCTTGTGCAGCTTGAAATCCAGCAAGAATGTCTTTGGTTTCAAATTTTTTGGTCACCAAAGGCAAGGCTTTGGCATAAGCACTGTACGCTTCTACGGCAGGCGCTTCGGCAGTAGGAAGCTCTTCCAATTTGCCCAATCCAGTCGTTTTGACTTGCAAAACTTCCTCCGCGATCGAGTTGTAAATTTTGCCTTTGGTAACCCAGGCATCCAAAATGGCCTGGTTTTCGGCAGCGCCCATCGCTTTGTCGATGGCGTCTTTTGCGTCTTTCAGCTTGGCTTTGTTGTTGAAATGGTCAAGCGTAAAAGTGTTGTATGCTTTTTTTGCATCTTTATAGTCCTGCGCATTGGCTGTTGTAGAGATCAACAGGAATGACAAAGCCAGAAAAAACAGTTGTTTCATGTTAAAGATGATTTAGATTGAATAAAGTCATGATTGTGACGAACATCGTTGTGACACGCATAGTTCTGACGCAAATGTCCATGAATGGATCAATTGTTTGGGCTAATGTAGGAAAATTTAACCAAACCTTAATTTTAGGATTGCCAACAAATTTCCAAAAGTTGGTAAAATTTTAAACAACCCTAAAATCCCCGAGCCTAAGATTCTACAATCTCCGGTTCAGTTCCAGTTTCGGTTTCCGGTTCAGTTCCCACTTCGGTTTCAGTTCCGGTTTCAGTTCCCATTTCTATTTCGGCTTCTTCTACCTCAGCACCTACAACAGGTTTTACCACTGTTACATCGGCAATATCGTCGTCATCGTCGAGGCGGATGACGCGTACTCCCTGGGTAGCGCGGCCCATCACGCGCAGTTCGTTGATGGCCATCCGAATAATGATGCCAGAACGGTTGGTGATCATGAGATCATCCTCATCCCGAACGGATTTTATAGCCACCAGCATTCCGGTTTTATCGGTAATCTGGATGGTTTTTACCCCTTTACCACCGCGGTTGGTGAGGCGGTATTCTTCTACTTCAGAGCGTTTTCCGTTGCCTTTTTCAGAAACCACCAGGATGGTCGATTCTTTGTCGTCGGGCGCGATGCACACCATGCCCACTACGGCATCTTTGCCATCGTCGACCAAAGTCATGCCGCGAACCCCGGCTGCACTGCGTCCCATTGAACGAACAGCAGACTCGTTGAAACGCACAGCGTAACCCCGGCGGCTGGCTAGGAATACTTCGTGATTGCCCCCGGTCAGCCAGGCTCCCAACAATTGGTCGTCTTCATTGATGGTGATGGCGTTGATGCCACCCGCGCGTGGGCGAGAGAAAGCTTCAACGGGTGTTTTCTTGATCACGCCATGTTGGGTACAGAACATGATAAAGTGATTGTCCACAAAGTCTTTGTTCACCAGGCTCTCGATGATGATAAAGGCTTTGACCTTGTCTTCTTTAGGTATCGCGAGGATGTTTTGAATGGCCCGGCCCGCTGCGGTTTTGGCCGCTTCCGGAATCTCGTAGCCTTTCAACCAATAACAACGACCGGCTGAAGTAAACAACAACAGGTAGTGGTGGGTATTGGTCACAAACATGTGCTCGATGAAATCTTCATCGCGGGTTTTGCTGCCCCGAGAACCTCTGCCGCCGCGGGTTTGCTGCCGGAATTCAGATACTGGCGTACGCTTGATGTAACCAAGGTGAGAGATGGTAATGACTACCTCTTCCTCCTTGATCATGTCTTCCATGTTGATCTCGCCGTCGGCAGCTTCGATAACAGTGCGGCGGGCATCTCCAAAATTGGCTTTGATCTCGGCCAATTCCTCTTTGATGATGGTTCTGCGCAGTTCTTCGCTGTCCAGAATGGACTGTAGGTAATCGATCAATTTTTTGATTTCCTCGTACTCGTTGCGCACTTTGTCGCGTTCGAGTCCGGTCAGGCGCTGAAGGCGCATATCGAGAATGGCCCGGGCCTGAATTTCTGAAAGACCAAAATTGCTCATCAGACCTTCGCGGGCTTCCTCTACCGTACGCGAACCCCGGATGAGGGCAATCACTTGATCCAGGTGATCCAGGGCGATGAGCAAACCTTCCAGGATGTGGGCGCGTTCTTCGGCTTTGCGCAGGTCAAACTTGGTACGGCGCACTACCACTTCCAAACGGAATTTGATGAACTCAACAATCATGTCTTTGGTGTTGAGCGTATACGGACGCCCGTCTACCAAGGCCACGTTGTTGATCCCGTAGGAATTTTGCAGCGGAGAAAATTTGTACAACTGACTCAGCACCACTTTGGCAATGGCGTCGCGCTTGACGTCCAATACCACCCGAATCCCCAAACGGTTGGATTGATTGGAGATGGCCGAAATGCCTTCGATCCGTTTATCGTTGACCAATTCGGCGATTTTTTCTTCCAAAGAAGAAATATTGACCTGATAAGGTACTTCGGTAATGATGATTTGCTCTTTGCCGGTTTTGGTGGTTTCGATTTCCACCTTACCCCGCAATACCACCCGACCACGACCGGTACGGAAAGCATCCCGGATGCCCGACATACCATATATAATGCCTCCGGTAGGAAAATCGGGCGCAAGGATGAATTCCATCAATTCATCCGGAGTGATGTCTGGATTGTTGATGGTAGCCGTTACCCCATCAATGACTTCACTGAGGTTGTGGGGCATCATGTTGGTGGCCATCCCTACCGCGATACCCGTAGCACCGTTGACCAACAAGTTGGGAAAACGCGTAGGCATCACCGAAGGCTCGGTCAGGGTATCATCGAAGTTGTTGGTGAAATTGACGGTGTCTTTATCAAGGTCGGCCATCAATTCGTCGGCAATTTTGCGCATCCGGGCTTCGGTATAACGCATGGCCGCAGGGCCATCGCCGTCAATGTTGCCAAAGTTTCCCTGAGGATCGATGAGTGGGTAGCGCAACGACCAATCCTGGGCCATCCTCACCATGGTATCGTACACCGAGGTGTCACCGTGGGGGTGGTATTTACCCAGTACTTCACCCACAATACGAGCAGATTTCTTGTGCGCTTTGTTGTAGGTTACGCCCAAATCGGACATACCATACATTACCCGGCGCTGAACCGGTTTGAGTCCGTCCCGAACATCAGGCAAAGCACGCGAAACGATCACCGACATCGAATAATCGATGTAGGCTGACTTCATTTCGTCTTCGATGTTTACGGGAATAATGCGCTGATCTAGAGGCATGCAAAATGTGATTTTACTAAACGCTGTTTCAAGCTTAAAAAATGGTAGGCAAAGATACAGTTTTTTTTGGGAAGCCCAAAACGCAATAAAAAAATGAATTTTAGAAATAAATTTGACAATTCAAAAAATAACTGTACTTTTGCACCGCCTTACAGGGCTTACAGTGCAATACTTTCCTTCGAACAATTGCCTACCAAGCCTGCAATCACAGGCTTAATATGTCAAAAGGGTCGCGCGACAACAACAGAAAGTGACGGATAGTGCGCCCCAGACATCTAACACAACTTAATGAAACAAGTTAAATTTTCTGACCTGGCACTGAGCCAGGATGTGCAAAGCGCGATCGATGACATGGGCTTTACAGAAGCCACGCCTATCCAATCCGAAGCTATTCCTCATTTGCTCAACGGGAACGACCTGATCGGTCAGGCCCAAACAGGTACGGGCAAAACTGCTGCATTTGGCATTCCTTTGTTGGAATCCATAGATTGCAGCACCAGAGAAGTAGCCGCAATTGTATTGTGTCCTACTCGCGAACTGGCAGTACAAGTAGCTGAAGAGCTGCGCAAACTGGCCAAGTACAAAAAAGGATTGTTCATCTCTACCATATATGGTGGCGATTCAATCCAGCGCCAATTGAAAGAGCTGAAATCTGGCCCACAAGTGGTAGTCGGTACTCCTGGCCGCGTGATGGATCACCTTAAGCGCAAAACCTTGCGTTTGGACAACATCTCTATGGCAGTTTTGGACGAAGCTGATGAAATGCTCAACATGGGTTTCCGTGAAGACATTGAGAGCATTTTGGCGCAAATGCCGGTTTCTCGCCAAACGGTTTTGTTCTCCGCTAC
>NZ_JBBAKG010000075.1:0-10572 GCF_040403615.1 Haliscomenobacter sp.
CCTTTTTTCTTATTCACATCTTTGCCCTATTCTTCTCTAATTATTTTACGATTCACACCACTCGTACCAACAGTCCTTTCAATTTCAACAATCAAATGTGTGAATTATGTAACTTTTTTCAAAAATTATGTAACAATCTTTTTTATTGAAACCACTACTTTTATGCAAGTTCGTCAATTAAATTCGGTTGTCAATTTCGTGAAAAAATATTTTACGAGAATAAGCTGCTGTGTAAAAAAACAAATGAACAACCCACTCAATATACTACTTGCTGAAGACGATTTGGACGACCAGGTTTTCTTTGAAAAAGCATTATCCGAACTCCCCATTTCCACTAAACTCACTACAGTTAAGGACGGAGAGGAACTCATGAAATACCTTAGTGCCAATTCAGGCAATGCCAGCAGCACCGATATCCTTTTTTTGGATTTAAGTATGCCTCGCAAAACAGGGGTTGAATGCCTGGTTGAGATAAAAGAAAATGCAGAATTCAAAAAGTTGCAGGTGGTGATGTTCACCACTTCTTTTTCTAGTAATATTCATTTTGAACAGAACCTGATCAACACACTTGAAAGAATCGGTGCCGATGGTTTTATTCGAAAGTCCGAAAGTTTTGACCAACTGAAAAATACAATTGAAACGACACTCAGCAGACTGGTAGATAAGCGGATCATTCAAGCGCAAAACAAGTAGTGCTTTTACTAAGTAACGCAGAAAAATTATCACAAAAAATGTATGAAATTAAAATAAGCAATGTACTGCTTGCAGAGGATGATGAAGATGATGTACACCTTTTTAAAACCGTTTTAGCTGAATTGAACCAGGATATACTTGTTACAGTAACAACAGACGGTAATTTGTTGATGGCTTTTTTAGAACAGGCAACCACCCTGCCCGAAATGATTTTTCTTGATTTGAACATGCCTTTTAAAAACGGCTTCGAATGCCTGAGTGAAATCAGGGGCAATGAAAAATGGAACAGCATTAAAATTTTTGTACTGTCCACTTCTCATCAACCGCAACATATAGAAAATGCTTATAAAGGCGGTGCGGATTTATACCTTGCCAAGCCCACCAGCTACACTCAATTTAAAAACATGGTAGAAAAATGCCTCGTCAACAATTGGGAAGGGTTAAAACAAACCATCCATTAAAATCAAATTTTAAACCAGTAACACTTGGAGTCAACCATTTTTTTACAGCGCCTACGGAGCAAAACAGCAAACAGTCACCAGTTGATTGAGCAAAACAGCGCTTCACAATTGTTAATCAGCAAGGGGGTAACTATTGCTCAATATGCCCATTACCTCAAAAGTATGTATGGCTTTGTATATGGTTTCGAAAAGATAGTGTTTCCAATATTAAAGCACCATCCATTGCTCCAACTCAACGATAGAAAAAAATCGCACTTTATACAAGCCGACCTTGCCATGCTGAATCAAACTGCCGCACAGCCTTATGTTAGCGATGTACTATTTAGCACCCATTACCAAACTGCCTCGGCCGCATTAGGGGGGATGTATGTGCTGGAAGGTTCTACGCTTGGCGGGCAAATTATCAGCAAGCATCTATCAACAGTTTTAGGTACTACAGTTTCCGGAAAAACTACTTATTTAAGCGCTTATGCCCGCCAAACCGGCACCATGTGGAAAAGCTTTTTGCAATTGCTTTGTGAAGCAGGTGCAAGCAACAACAATGAAGACGAAATTATTGACAGTGCCGTAAACACATTTTCGCTGCTAAATAATTGTTTATCAGAATATTCCTATAAACTTGCTGAAAATGAAAATTAAAAATTTAGTTCCTGACCATGAAGTAACGATAACCAATTGTGAAAGCGAACCAATACATATACCGGGCAGCATCCAACCCCATGGCTTTTTACTTGCTGTAAAAATGCTTGATTATTCTATTGCGTTTGCAAGTAAAAATTGCGAAACATATTTTCAGGTGCCATTGAATGAAATATTGGGCAAAAAGTTAAACCTGTTTTTTGATGAAGAAGAAATAAACACTTTTACTGCGCAATTCGAATTGAACGGTAGTGAAATGAACCGCCCTTTTATTTTTTCGCTACATGGTAAACTTTATACTACATCTGTGCATAAAAGCGGTGATACGGTTATTTTAGAGATGGAACCTTTTGTGGAGGAGCACAGCTATATGCCCGAACTGTATATACAAACAAAACGTTTTGCCTATTATACAGAAAGATCGGATAACCTGAAGAATCTTTGCCAGGATATTGCCAATGAAACAAAATTGATAACTGGTTACGACCGGGTAATGATCTACCGTTTTGACAAAGATTACAATGGCGAAGTGTATGCCGAAACAAAACGTGAAGACTTGGAATCATTTTTTGGGCTGTATTATCCCCATACAGACATACCCGCGCAAGCCCGTGAACTTTATTTACGCAATCATGTAAGGATGATAGCAGACGTGGACTATGAGCCTGTGCCATTGTATGCACTGGAAGAAGAAGGCGGTTCTGTAATTACATTGGACCTTAGTCATTCTTTTTTGCGTTCGGTGTCGCCCATTCATATCCAATACATGAAAAATATGGGTGTGGCCGCTTCATTCAGCGTCTCATTAATTCACAATAAAAAATTGTGGGGGCTGATATCCTGTCACCATGACACCCCAAAATATATTCCTTATTATGCAAGGCTTGCAGCACATTTACAGGCCATCTTTCTCCAATCTCAAATTGAGGTACGAAAGGTGGCGGATGAATTTGAGATCACTAAAGAAACCAATAAAAAACTGCAGGAGTTGAGCGAACAATTTACCAAAGAACAGTCTTTTATCGGCAATGAAGTAACCTTACAATTGATAAAAACCCTTTTGCATGCAGATGGTCTTGCAATAATACACAATGGCAATTTCTTTACGTCAGGCACAGTGCCTGAGAAAAAAGAAATGCAATTAATGGCAGACTGGCTTTTTAAAAATATAAAAAAAGAAAATTTTAATACAACAAGATTTGTGGATGATTATTTGCCTGCAAAAACACTGAGCAATGGTGTGGCGGGAATTTGTTACCAGCGGCTTAGTGTATTACCGGGCAATGCTATCTTGTGGATGCGGCGCGAAATTCAAACAACAAAACTGTGGGGAGGTGACCCCAACAAATCGATAATATTAAACGAGGAAAATAATTTGCTCACGCCCCGAAAATCATTCGCCGCTTGGAGCGAATCCGTAAAATATCAAAGCAAGGAATGGCTAAGACCCGAATTAAACGCGGCGGCTACCATATCATTGGTGATACAAAAGCAATTGTATCTGACTGATTTGATAGAAGACGAAGTAAAATACCGCAGCCTCAATGAGCAACTGCAAAAGTCCAATGATGAACTGTCCAACATGAACTGGATAAGCACCCATGATTTAAAAGAGCCTTTACGAAAAATACAGATGTATGCTTCCATTATTTTAGAAAAATACAGCAATGAAATTCCGGATGTTGTGAATTCAAATATTGTGCGCATGCAAGCTTCTGCAGCCAAAATGCAGCGGCTGATTGAAGCATTGGTTTCTTATGCCAGTTTGATGTATGATGAGGCAAGATTTGAGGTAGTAGACCTGAATAGTGTGATGAAAGAAGTGGTCATGGATCTAAAAGAGGAACTTGAAGAGAAAGGTGCTACGATTGATATAAGCACTTTACCTACTGTAAATGGCATAAGCTTTCAGTTGCATCAGTTGTTTGTAAACATCATCAGCAATGCCATCAAATTTGCAAAGCAGGATGTCCCGGTTGTTATAAAAATAAGCAGCACAACATTTACTGCTGAATCTGCAACCGTTGCAGGTGAAGCCCCAAAGCATTGGTATAAAATTTCTTTTGTTGACAATGGAATTGGTTTCAACAACACCTTTAAAAACGATATTTTCAAAGTATTTAACAGGCTGAATACCAACCAATACATCGGTTCGGGCATTGGTCTTGCCATTAGTAAAAAAATTGTAGAGAATCACACCGGCACCATCACCGCCACAGGCGAATTGAACAAAGGAGCACGGTTTGACATCAATCTTCCCGCCTGATAAAAATAGTCACTGCTATTTTCGGATATAAAAATAGGGCAGATTGAATTGCCTCAATGGCTTTTTTGTAAATTACCAACTCACATTTGCGACATACATGCCTCATGTCAGACCTCATCCAACGCCGTACCAGTCTCAGCGCCAACCTGCTGGCTTTTTGTCGCCACCTGCGGCAAAAAGGTTTTACCATTGGGCCACTGGAAACCAGCAACATGCTGGCGGCATTGGAGATTGTGGCCCCTTTTCACGATCCGCAATTGTTTCAGTATACCTTGCGGGCCACTTTGGCACGCACCCGCCGGGAGCAAGAGCTTTTTGACCAGATCTTTCCCAAATACTGGAAAGAACTGGAGCAAGCCGTGGATTCCAAAATTGCACAAGACGAAGCGCCCCGCAAGCCCGGCACCCGCCAACAAGCCCCTTCGCTGTACGCACTCAAAAGCTGGCTCAACGGCAACCCCGTACAAGACAACCTCGAACTGGCAGTATACAGCGCGCAAGAATCCTTGAGCAGCAAAGACTTTTCCCTGTTCAGCGCCGAAGAACTCCAGGAAATCAGCAAACTCATCCTGATGCTGGCGCGGCGCATGGCGCGGCAATTCAGTCGCCGCAAAGAACGCGCCCATTCGGCCAATCAACTCGATTTGCGCAACACCATGCGCAAAAACCTGCGGCGGGGCGGAGAATTGATCGAGTTGGCCCAGTTTCAACCCCGGCAGCAAAAGAATCAGTTGATCTTGATTTGCGATGTCAGCAAGTCAATGGATTTGTACAGCCAGTTTTTGATCCAATTCATCTATGCGTTTCAGCAGGCTGGTCAGCGGGTCGAGACATTTGTTTTTTCCACCAGTATACAGCGCATCACCAAAGTGCTGCGCAAGGGCAATTTCCGCGAGGTGCTGGCGGAATTGGGCGAAAATGTACCCGCCTGGTCGGGCGGAACCCGGATCGGGGAGTCCCTTCATCAATTTTATACCCAGTATGCCCGCTTGCTGCACGGCCACAGTACGGTACTCATCCTCAGCGATGGTTGCGATACGGGAGACATTGAAGTACTGGAAGAAAGCATGCGCAAAATCAGTCGCAAAGCAGAACGGATTATCTGGTTGAATCCCCTGGCCGGGAGGCCTGGTTATGCGCCGGAGGTGCGGGGCATGCAGGTTTCGATGCCTTATATTGATGTGTTTGCGCCACTGCACAATGTGGAGAGCTTGCGGGCGCTGGGGAGGATTTTGTAAAGCGGGATTTTTAAAAACAAAGCGCACAAGGACATACATTCCTTTGTGCGCTTTGATTTTAATCGTATGTCGATGGTGGTTTTCAACCATCTTCACTGCATGTCTAAAATTTTACCACCCGCTCAATCCGCTGACGGCCATTTCCTTGCAAACGCAGGAAGTACATGCCCGCAGGCAAATTGGCCAGATTGATCGGTACATCGGCCTGGAGTACATTGCCCAATTGCACTTGGCTCAGTACCTGTCCAACGGTGTTGATCAGTTGAACCTGTAAATTGGCGCGCTCCCGCAGTGATACCCGCAACAAGGTTTGTTCATTGGTCGGGTTGGGTGCAATGCTCAGGTTGTCTACCGGCAATTCCTGATCGCGTGCCGAAACCGTAAATTTGACATCCAGATCCAAAACTGAGGTACATCCAAAGCGATCGGTAACGGTTACGCTGTATTTTCCGGCAGGCACTTGGGAAATCTGGGCACTGGTTGCTCCGGTGTTCCACTTGAATTTGTAAGGAGCGCCATTCGTTTCCACTTTTACACTGGCCGAGCCATTGCGCAAAGTTGCATTGCTAGCATTGCGGGTGGTGCTGCTCAAGTTCAGTTTGGCGGGGCAACGGTTCAGGTTAATATTGTCCAGATCGATCCAGTAATCGCCCCCACCCCAGGTAGCCGCAAGGCGAATCTGAATGAATCTAGTGGCATAAGCCCCCAGTTTCACCGTAATTCGGCGCAATTGAGTAGAAGAGAGGTGATTGGCCGCCGTAATCGATTGAAGCACCACAAAAGTGCGGCCACAATCAGTAGAAACCAGCACATCCAGGCGGTCGTTGGCCGTCAGTTGGGTGGCGGTTACGGTATTGCCGGATACATTCACGTAGCGGTATTCAAACGTCAGACTGTCGTTGGCGGCAATGGGACCGAATACCGGAGTAGTGGCACGCAAATTGACATCGCCGCTGAACAGGTTGTCAGACAGGGTAAAACTGCTGTTGCCCCGGTCTTTTACCACCACGGCATCGGCATCAATCGTCCAGTCGCGGGGAATGCCGCCGCGCTCAAAATCTTCACCAAAAGGAACCGGATAAGCCGTATTGAAGCTAAAGTAAGCCGTATCGTTGGAAGCCAGCACATCGCCAACCACCCAGGCTTTAATGTTGTAAGTGCCGGGAGTAGCGGAGTTGAAGGTTCCTTTAAAGGTATAGGTGTTTTTGGCGTTGGGCGCCAGGGTAAATCCACCTACGTTTTCGGTCACAACAGTACCATTGTTGATGCGGTACGCTACCGAGAAAGCGGTGGCGTTGTTGCGACTCAGGTTGCCCAGGGCAAAGGCCAATTGATCCGTAGAATTGCCACAGGCTTCGGCAGTGGTATTGCGTACACTCAATGCCAACAGATCGCGGGTTGGTACATGAATCTGGATGTTGTCGATCAGGGCACCTTCCAGGTTGTTGGCAAAATCGGATAAGAAAGCAAAGCGGAGGCGTACGTTAGGTGCAGTAGCCGTACCGGGCAATGGATGCGAAGCGGTAAACCAGCCTTTCACGCCACCGTTGCCGTTCCAGATTTGGCGCGTAACGTCGTTGTACCAATTGATGCCGCTGGTGTTGTCGCCCAGTTTAGCCCAGGAAACGCCGCCGTCGGTGCTCAATTCAACCCACATGCCATCGCAACAACCTTCGAGGTCGAGTTGGGTGGCGAAAGTCAATACGGGATCAGCAGTGAGTTTTGAAAAATTGAAGCAAGGCGAAGCCAAATAAGACACCTCGCTGCTGTTGTAGCTGCCGTTGAGTTTGGTGGCCCACACTTGGTTGCCACTGAAAGCTGTATTCAGTACGCGCTTGTTGGGCGCACCCAATTGCCAACTGGCGTTGACACTTTTTTGATCTACGGTCCAGCCAGTGAAGCTGTCTTCCAACAAATTGACGGATGGGAAACTGGTGATGGTAGGCAAACTGGTAAACGTATACCGCAGGGTATCGTTGCGGGGTACGCTGTCGCCTTTCATTTCCGTCCAGGCATCGATGTAATAATCGCCCGGAGGGAAGCTGTATTTGTTGTCAAACTCGGCTACATCCGAGCTGTCGCGGCCAACAACTCCGGTATAAACACCATCTTTGGGCATACTAATCGGTACGGGCATGCCATTTACGGCATATTTGAAAGGCACCAAAGACTGGGGTTCACCGCCGAAGTTGCGAATCAGTACGCGCACCGTATCGCCTCGTTCCAGGCCACATTCGGTGGTTGGGCTTTCGATACCTGAAATTCCCAGGTCAATGGCAAAGCGGGTTTTGAACGCAAAGGGGCCGAGAGTCTGGCTCGTATCGGCAGGATTGCTGCAAATCAAGCTCAGGTATAGGTCGTAGTTGGTATTTTGAGTCAGGGTTTTTAAAATCACCCGGGTTGCGGTAGTCCGCACCGTAGTGCCGAGGCCTTTATTCGGCAAAAAACCTTTTTTTCCGTATTCCAGAAGGTAGGTTCCGCCTACTACGTTGCCCAGCCAGCTCAACTGAGCGGTAAAGGCACGCACGTCTTCAAATGCCAGACTGGGCCCTGGAGGAGCAGCACAAGTGGGGCAAATGATTTTGGTGCGCAATACGATTCCGGCCTTTGGCAGAGCCGTACCGGTTGTGTACACCACTTTTCCTTCCTGATCAAGCAAGGAATAGGAAACCTCCAGATCGAATGGGCCAGGTTTGTAGGTGAGGCGCAAACTGTCCCCGTTATTGAGGGTCAGGTAATGCCGCGCCTTGCTGCCATTGGTGATGGTGTATGTAGTAGCGGTATTGTTAATGCGTGCCTCCAATTGGGAGCCGTTCCAGCCATCGCCGAGTAGATCATTTAAGTCCAGCGTGTAAACACAGGGAGTAGCTTGGGCGTAAACCTGCCGGGCGAAGCAAGTAAGGATAGATAAAAAAAGTAGAGCCTTAATCCACTTCATAATGATTGTTTTGTAGAAATTTAAGCATTGAGAGTATCTTAGGGACGGAATTTAAATAAAGTTACATTCTGACTGGGCTCTTTTTTGATTTTGCTGCGTTACTCGTCAGTTGCGTAGGCTGGCTATGCGCCTTCCTCGCGCCTTGCCAAATCAAAAAAAAGCCGAGTCAACTTTGCACCTTTATTTAATTTCCGGCCCTTAGCGACCTGCTAAAGTTAGCAATTTAATCCATATTGCACTTTCTTTAACATCATGTGTGAAAACAGGCGACACAATTTTTTGCAAGTAATAAACCTTTTAATGCGTCTGATGTTAGCTAATGGTGAAATCGAAAGCACAACTGAAGTAAAAGTAAAGATTATAATTCACTGAAAAAAAACGCCTTAGCAAGTGGCAGTTTATTCTATCCGAGACTTGGAAAAACTCTCCGGGATCAAAGCACACACGATCCGCATTTGGGAGCAACGTTATGGAGTTATTGCTCCAAAGCGAACCAAGACGAATATTCGCTACTACCAAGACGATGACCTCAAGTTTTTGCTCAACGTTGCGTTGCTCAATAAAAACGGCATCAAGATTTCCAAAATCGCCACAATGACGCGCCATGATGTGGCCGAAAAAGTGGCAGCTATTTCAGAGGTCAATTTCGAACACAATACCCAACTGGATGCCCTCACCATTTCGATGATTGAAATGGACGAGCAACAATTCGACCGCATCATCACCACCAGCACCCAACAAATTGGCTTTGAGCGCACCATGCTCGAAGTGATTTATCCTTTTCTGGACAAGTTGGGTGTCCTTTGGCTTACTGGTTCGATCAATCCCGTACAGGAAAATTTCATCAGTTACCTCATCCGCCAAAAAATCATCGTGGCCATCGACAATGAGTCGATCCCACAGGGAAAATTTGCCAAAAAATTCATCATTTATCTGCCGGAAGGCGAAAAGCAGGAATTGAGCTTGCTGTTTATGCATTACATCCTCAAATCTCGCCGCAATCAGGTGCTTTACCTGGGGCAAGACATCTCAATAGGTGACCTGCGCGATGCTTGTAAGGTACACAAGCCGGATTTTATTTTTACCATGGTGACCGAGACGTTTTTCAAAGAGCCTGTCCAACGTTATGTAGACAAGCTCTCTGAGACTTTCCCCAACTGTCACATCCTACTTTCTGGTTATCAGGTTGTTGCCCAAAAAGTATCCTCTGCACACAATGTAACCGTATTGCGCAGTCTGGATCATACCCTCGATTTTTTGGAAGAATTGAAGCAACCCGTTGCTGCTCGGGTAAACTAACCAATCAGAGCAACGTACGGAATTCGGTACTGATTTTTTCTCCCTTGAAGTACACGCGTTCCAAAAACAAGCCTCCTGGAGGCGCTGTATATTTTGCTGGTTCAATGCTGGGTTTTTCCAGCCATTCCTTGAATTTGCTGGGTTCTATCCTGCCAGTTCCTACTTCTACCAAACTTCCTACAATGCGGCGCACCATTTTCCACAAGAAATGCGAAGCGACCACGTGTACAATCAGCTTATCACCCTTCTCCACTACTTTGAGTTGCAGCAAATCAACTTTGGAGCTTTTCTCCGTTCCTTTTTCGTTGGAAAAAGATTTAAAATCGTGCATGCCCACCAGGTATTCTGCTGCTGCATTCATGCGATCAATATTGAGCGGATCTTTGACCCACCACATGAAATGCTTGCCAAAAGCGTTGCGCCTTCGGGAAATATGGTACACATAACTGCGCGCAACCGCATCATGGCGGGCGTGAAATTTTTGCGCAGCCTGATCGATGCTCAGTATGTTGATGTCGTGGGTGAGTTGATCGTTCAGTTTTTGACGCATCAGTTTCACCGGCATCTTGGTCTCTACTTCGATGTGTGCCACTTGCCCAAGGGCATGTACACCAGCATCGGTTCGCCCCGATCCGTATACTTCCACGGTTTCTGTTTCGAAAACAATTTTCGCCGCTTTGATGAGTTGCCCCTGGATGGAGCGGGCATCTTCCTGCACTTGCCAGCCCTTAAAACGGCTGCCATCGTATTCTAAAGTCAATTTAAATCTTGCCATACTGCAAAAATGCGGCGGGTTTGGCAGGAATTGGAGGATTTGTTGATTTTTTTTCAGAAAACCCGTCGGGGCGACCGTCGGGGCGACAGTTGGGGCGACCCTATGTGGCCGCCCTTTCCCGGTCTTCCCAAATATTATCATTGCCGCGGCCACATAGGGTCGCCGCTAATAGGCACCTCAACTTAACATTGCAGCGGCCACATAGGGCCGCCGCTAATAGGCACCTCAACTTAACATTGCAGCGGCCACATAGGGCCGCCGCT
>NZ_JBBAKG010000075.1:10672-31571 GCF_040403615.1 Haliscomenobacter sp.
CGCCGCTAATAGGCACCTCAACTTAACATTGCAGCGGCCACATAGGGCCGCCGCTACTAGGCGTTTTTGCCTCCGTTCAAACTGAATGGCTGTTTGCGCAAGCGAATTCCCGTTGCCCGGAAAATGGCATTGCCCAACGCTCCGGCAATCGGCGGCAAGGTCGGCTCGCCCAATCCGGTTGGATCCAATTCATTTTCAACGAAGTGCACTTCCACCGGTGGCGCATCGGCCATACGGATGATGCGGTAGGTATCAAAGTTGTTTTGTTCGGGCGCCCCGTCTTTGAAAGTCAACTGGCCGTACATGGCGTGGCCAAGTCCGTCTATCACCCCACCTTCAATCTGGTTTTTGGCGTGCGAGGGGTTGACTACTACGCCGCAATCCACGGCACAAACGACCCGCTTAATTTTGGGCTGTCCGGCTTCCAGGGTTACTTCGACCACTTGCGCTACGTAGGTGTTGAACGAAAAGTAAGCACTGAAACCCTGGAAAACGCCTGCTGGCGCTTTGCCCCAATTGGCTTTTTTGGCGGCTAACTCGATCACGCTTTTGAAGCGATCGATTTTGTAGCGCACATCGCCTACTGGAGATTTTTCGGCTTGATCCAACAAATCCAGGCGCATTTGCACGGGGTCTTTACCACTGGCGATGGCGATTTCGTCAAGGAAGCTTTGCTCCGCAAAACCCAGAAAGTTGTGCACCGGAGCCCGCCATGGCCCTGTGGTCACGTTGCTCTGGTAGTTGTGGCCTTCGGCGAGGTAGTTGGTCAATGCTCCAGCGGGAAAGTTGTGCTCCCGCAATGGGTTGCCCACATTCAATCCTGCACCACGGGCATGAAACCCAATAATGTTGCCTTGCGCATCGAGGGCGGCACGGTAAGTATAATGACAGGCCGGACGGTAAATGCCCCCGGTCATGTCGTCTTCCCGCGTCCAGATGATTTTTACGGGTGCTTTGGCCAATTTGGACACTTCGGCTACTTCGGCTACGAAATCGCTGTTCAAACGGCGACCAAAACCTCCCCCCATGCGGGTCATCATCACGCTAATTTTTTCTTCGGGCAATCCTGTAGCCTGAGCTGCTGCTTTGCGGGCAGGGGCAGGGTTTTGGGTTGGGCCGATCAACTCTGCGCTGTCTTCTTTGACGTGGGCAAAAAAGTTCATCGGTTCCATTGGTGCGTGGGGCAAAAAAGGACCTTCATAGGTCGCCTCGATCACCTTGCTCGCGCCTTCAAATTTGGCCAGGGCATCGCCGTCTTTGCGTTGTGGCTTTTCAACGGGCTTGCCCAGCAGTTCCTGCATTTTGGCATCGTGATCGGCGGTGCTTTCCAACTTAGTGTCTACTTCCCACTCGATGCTGAGGCGCTCGCGGGCTTTGAGTACTTCCCAGGTGGAATTGCCCAATACTGCTACTTTGTTGCCAAAGCGGATAACCTGCTTGATGCCAGACATGGATTTGGCGCGGGTATCATTGACCGATTTGATTTTCATGCCAAAAGCGGGCGGGCGGGCCACTACGCCGTAGAGCATGCCTTCGCGTTTGAAATCAAGGCCAAATTCCTGTTTTCCGGTAAAGACCTTTTTGTTGTCAACGGCCTTGAAAGACTTGCCGATGATCTTGAAATCTTTTACCGCTTTGAGTGGCACATCCTTGGGTACTTCCAGGGTAGCCGCCTCTGTAGCCAACTCGCCGTAAGTGGCTTTTTTGCCAGAAGCTTTGTGCAGTACGACCCCATTGTCAGTAGTACACTCTTCTGGTTTGACATTCCAGCGCTTGGCTGCAGCACTGATCAACATCAAGCGAGCGGTAGCACCAGCGGTACGCAAGGGTTTCCAGGAAGCCGGAATCGATCCACTGCCTCCAGCCACTTGGCGGGTATATTTGTTGGAGTCGAGGCCAGCTTGCTCCACTACTACCTTGTTCCAATCGCAATCCAGCTCTTCAGCTACCAGCATGGGCATGGCCGTTTTGATGTTTTGACCCACTTCGGGGTTGGGCGACATTAAAGTGATGGCTCCATCAGGGCTGATTTTTACGAAGGCATTGAACGTAACCGGTTCAAGGGGCAGGTTTTCATCGATGTCTGCTGCACTGGCCGTCCAGCTCAAGCCTACCATCATGCCACCACCTACGCTCGCGGTTACTTTGATGAAGGAGCGGCGATCGAATTGTATATTGGATGTCTTCATGATTTAACGAGTTTTGCGGCTACATGAATGGCTTCCTTAATGCGGTTGTAAGTACCACAGCGGCAGATGTTACCGGCCATGGCAGAATTGATGTCGGCATCAGAAGGCGCTGGATTTTTCTTGAGCAGGGCGGCGGCTGACATGATTTGTCCAGCCTGGCAATAGCCACATTGAGGTACATCGACCTCGTTCCAAGCTTGTTGTACCGGGTGATCGCCTATTTTGGACAAGCCCTCGATGGTGGTCACTGCCGCTTTGCCAACAGAGGAGATGGGGAGTGCACAGGAGCGCATTGCTTCGCCGCCAATGTGTACGGTACAAGCGCCGCATTGGCCAATGCCACAACCGTATTTGGAGCCAGTCAGCCCAAGGTGGTCGCGCAAAATCCAAAGCAAAGGCGTATCTGCTGCGGCCTCAACCTTATATTTTGTGCCATTGACTTTAAGTGTAAATTCTGCCATGAGTGTTTAGGAATTGGTTAGTCAATCGGATGAAAAGCACCACAAATTAAAAATTATAATGCACGAAATCAATTTATGTTGAGTTAAAAGATAAGTTCTACCTTTGAAAAGCTAAATTTTGAAGACCAACAACCTATGGTTTCGTTATCCGCAGTAATCATTACCTACAACGAAGAGAAAAACATCGAGCGTTGCCTCCTTTCCCTGCAAGGCGTAATTGATGAAATCGTGGTGGTAGACTCCTTTTCACAAGACCGCACTGAGGCCATTTGTGCGCAATACGGTGTGAAATTTATTCAACACGCTTTTGAAGGGCATATTCAGCAGAAAAACTGGGCCATCACTCAGGCCAGCTCGCCTTATGTCTTGTCCTTGGATGCCGATGAAGCCTTGTCGGATGAATTGCGTCAATCAATTTTGGCAGTCAAAAACGACTGGACTGCTCAAGGCTATGCGTTCAATCGTCTCAACAATTATTGCGGGCAATGGATACGGCACAGCGGCTGGTATCCCGATCGCAAATTGCGGCTATGGGATGCCCGCTTGGGTCAATGGGCAGGCGAAAACCCCCACGATCGGTACGAATTGCAAGCGGGAGTAAGTACTCAATTTTTGAAAGGAGATTTACTCCATTATACCAGCAGTTCGTTCAAGGAGCATTTTGATGTGCTTTACAAATACGCCGAGATAGGTGCCAAAGAAATGGTGCGCAAAGGCAAGCGCAGCTCCTGGCTTAATTTGGTATTCAACCCGGGGTTCAAATTTTTCAAAATGTACTTCCTGAAGCAGGGCTATCGCGATGGATTGTATGGATTGATCATTTGTTCGTCTACGGCCTGGTTTACTTTCTGGAAGTATGTGTTGGTGCGGCATTACCAAAACACCAAGAACCCATAAAACAAAAGTGCAGCACTGATTCAAAAATCAATGCTGCACTTCTATTCAGCTAAACTCTCTAGCTAAAAAATCCGTTCCTTAGAACTTCATCACTTTTTTAGCCACATTGTTTTTTACATCTCTTACAATGTAGGTTCCAGTTGGCAGGTTGGCCATCGGAATGCGGTTGGTGGCTTGAACGCTCAGCACCAAGCGACCAAAAGTATCAAACACCTGATAATTGGAACTGATGTTGGAATACAATTCCTGGCTTACCGGGTTGGGGTAAAACACGACGTTGACCTTTGAAAGTTTAGGCTCATCTACATCCACCAAACGATCATCGGTAGTGTAAATGGTGATGGTACCACTGATTTCGTTGGCAGTTACCACCAGGGCGATTCCAGCCGAAGGGCTTTGATCTGGCGCAATGAACAACACTTCTTCAGGACCAAGGTCTCCCGCCTGACGCGTATTGGCAGTAGCCGCAAAGTTGCGGTTGTTGAAATAGCCAACATAAACAGGTTTCAACGGATTATTCAGGTTGTAAACGGCAATACCACCGATGCGTTCCAGTCCGATCAAAGCATAACGTACGCCATTGAGGTTGGCAATGGTTACGGCTTCTGGCTCTGGGCCTTTGTCGTCACTGCGGGTATCAAATGAGTTGTTGTTGTCGTGGTTTGAGTTGAAATACTTGCTGAATAGAGGGTCCTTGCTCAGGTTCAATTCCAGGTCGTTGCCGCTGTCGAATACCTGGTTGCCCTGGTCATCGTAGATGGAGAAAGAACGACCACCAAAAGAATAAATTTGGTCAAAATCGCCATCGCCATCCAGATCACCATTGGCATTGGTAGAACGCAAACGCCCCATCAAGGCATTGGCTTTCAAACTGTCACCTTTAGGGAAAGCGGTAGGATCCAATTTCATAGAACCAATCCGGGTCTCTTCATTAAAACCAGTATAAGCACGGGCATCTCCTTCATTGGCAGTAATGTAGAAAATGCGGTTGTTGTGGCTGAATGTCTTGATGGCATCGGGCAGGAACATCCCCAGAACCGGGAAATTGCGCAGGTTTACGCCGTTGTCCTGATCGCTTGCATCCAGGGAGTTGTTGTTGCCAAAGCTGAAAACACCCAGTGAAATGGTATCGGTCAATCCTGCTCCGGCGAGGCCGAAATCGTTGTCGTTGATCACTGCAATATTGCCATTGGGCAGCACGGTAATGCCTTCTGGTTTGTCACCTGCCTGATAGCCAGCGCTTGGCAGGTTGAGGATTTTGCGCTTGGCAACCGGACGGATTTTTGCGGCAGCCAAATCGTCGGCTGTCATCATCTCCAGGGTTTTATCGGTAGCTCCGGCAGAAGTGGTTTTGGCAGCCAATTTGGCGTTGGTGGTATCGGCCATCAGGTTGGTGGCGCCGGTTAGGTCAACTTCAAATACGTATTTTTTGCCGGTAGGTTGCCCAGGTATGCTTGAATCGCGTTCCAGCATCATGAATTTGTTTTTTCCAAGAAAAACTGCGTCGCCAATTTTGTCTACCCGGCTGATTGCCAAGCCTGTTTCACGGTTGCGATCCAACAAGTAAACGTATTCGCTCACTGGCTTACCCGTGGCCGGATTGAGACCCAAGATGCGGATGATGTCTGACTTGTTGCGCACCACAGCAGAGCTAGGATTGTCAATTGGCGATTGAATAAAGGCATAAACGATGTTCTTTTCGGTGTCGTAAGCGATGGCTTCAAAACCACGGTTGGCCCAACGTTTGCCGTATACAGCGGGCAGGGTTTCTTCGCCGTAGAATCCTGGTTCTATCGGAACAATCCCCAATTCACTGGTTCCTTTGGGCACATAGCGATTGAGCATCAACCCACTCGGGTTGAATTTGTATACTGAAGGGCGGTTTTCGTCGCAAAGCCAGAAGTTGCCATCTTTGTCGCGGATAATTCCCTCAAAGTCGCCACCAAATGGATCGTAAGGCAGTTCGGTATAACGTACTTTGGTCAGGGTATCTACCCAGTCAGTGACTTTGTACTTCGTCATAGAATCCATGTACGTCACGGGTACTTCATCGTAGCCAGGTACATTGGTGCGGCCCGTAATGGGTATCTGCACTCCATCCTGCAAGCGACGCAACAACAGTTGAGTATCCAGTTTGACTTTACCACTGCGGCGATTGAAGCTGAATTTTACAATCCGGCCTTGGTAATCGGGCAATTTGAATGGGCGCAAATCCACATCAGAAAAAACATTGCCGGTGCCTCTTGCTCTGGTGGTTACGACTGGCTCATCATTGGGGCCACGGTCGGGCACGGTGTACAGTACATAAACCGAATCAGAGGATTGGGTTTTGTCCAAAAACAAGCCAGAAAAACCACTGAGTTTAATCTCTGGTTTGCCACCGCCATAAACTGGCTTGCCCAGGCTTGGCAGATTGATTTGTGCGTTGAGGTAGTACTGGTTCAGCACAGGAGTGCCACTGTTGTGGTCTTTGAAACCCATTGGGGCGATGTCCAATACCTTTGCGGTTGCGATATCGATAATGGCAACAGCATTGTTTTCTTGCAGGGTGACATAAGCGCGTTTGCTGTCTGGCGCCACACTGATGTATTCGGGTTCGATGTCTTTGGCAGTAGTTGCATTGAGCCCAAAAATGCGTACGCCACGGTTGCGCAAGTAGGCAGCTTTGGTATTGAAATCGGTAAAGGTCACATTTTGAACGGTACCACTGGCTACATCGATGATGCTCACTGAGCCTTCAGGGTCGGTGGTATAATCCGCGCTGGGTTCGCCTTCGTTGGCAGTGAGGATTTTTTTGCCATCAGGAGAAAAGACCACCATATCAGGCTGTGCGCCTACGGTGTATTCTTTTTGCAAGTCGCCGTTGGTGTTGAAAAGCAAAACTTTGCCATTGTCGGTACTGACTTTAGCTTGTACGGCCACCGCCACGATGCCATTAAAAACAGCAACACTGTTGACAATGCCGCCATAGGCATTTAATGCGATGGTGTCCACACTCTTGGGAGAAAGTGGATTGCTAATGTCCAATACGCCGATGGTATTGGCCAAAGCATTGGAGAAAAATAATCTTTTGCTGCCTGGGTCATAAGCTACAATTTCAGCAGAGCCCTGGTTGAAGACATCCGTGTAGTGCGTAGCTACTGGCTTGAGGGTGAATGGTTTTTGGGCATTCAAGCCAGTGAAAGTGATTGCCATAACGGTAACAGTCAAAGCAATTTGTAAAAATTTATTCATTGTATAGTGTTTGGAGATTAAATGAAAACATGCGCAAAAGTATAAAATACATGTTAAGTAAATATTAATTCCATGTATTGTCTCGAATTCAAGTTTCCCTGTGCCTTTGCGTGCTTTTGCCTAATTTTACCCCACACGATCAGATCGCCAAATTATGGAAGCCATCACCGCATATCAGCCCAAGTATAAAATCCGCCTCGTCACCGCTGCCTCTCTCTTTGACGGCCACGATGCAGCAATCAACATCATGCGCCGTATTCTGCAAAGTTCGGGTGCTGAAATCATCCACCTGGGGCACAACCGCTCGGTGCGCGAGATTGTGGATGCAGCCATCCAGGAAGATGTGCAAGGCATTGCGATCACTTCTTATCAGGGCGGGCATCTGGAGTTTTTCAAATACATGCACGACCTGCTCAAAGAACAGGGTGCGGTGCACATCAAGATCTTTGGCGGCGGTGGCGGCACCATTCTGCCCCACGAAGTAGCCGAATTGCAGGCCTATGGCATCGAGCGCATTTACTCGCCCGACGATGGCCGGCAAATGGGACTGCAAGGCATGATCAATGACTTGTTGGAAAAATGTGATTTCCCGGTAGGTCAGCACCTCAATGGGGAGCTAAAAACCTTTCAGCTCCGCGAAGCCCGCAGCATTGGTCGAATGATTTCGGCCATCGAAAACTACCCCGAGGCCAATCGGGATTGGTTGGCGCAAATCCGCCAGGAAGTCGCGCACAAAGTCATCCCGGTGCTGGGCATCACTGGTACGGGCGGCGCAGGCAAAAGCAGTTTGGTAGACGAACTGTTGCGGCGTTTCTTACTCGATTTTTCGGATAAAAACATAGCCATTGTATCCGTCGACCCCTCCAAACGCAAAACGGGCGGGGCATTGCTCGGCGACCGCATTCGGATGAACGCCGCCAGCAACCCTCGGGTATATATGCGTTCGCTCGCCACCCGGCAATCCAATCTGGCGCTATCCCGCTATGTGTCGGACGCAGTGAATATCCTCAAGGCTGCTGGCTACGATTTGATCATTCTGGAAACCTCTGGCATCGGGCAGTCGGATACCGAAATTGTAGACCATTCTGATGTGTCACTCTACGTGATGACCCCTGAATACGGGGCGGCAACGCAGCTGGAAAAAATCGACATGATCGATTACGCGGATGTCATTGCGATCAACAAATTTGACAAGCGCGGCGCACTGGATGCCCTGCGCGACGTCAAAAAACAGTACCAGCGGGCGCATCAGCTTTGGCAAACCGAGCTGGAAGAGATACCCGTGTTTGGCACCATCGCCGCCCAATTCAACGATCCGGGCATGAATAGGTTGTACCGCAAAGTCATGCAGGTTTTGGTGGAAAAAACCGGCGCAAACCTGCCTTCCAACCTAGCGACCAGCACTGAAATAAGCGAAAAAGTATACATCATTCCACCTCAGCGGGTGCGGTATTTGTCGGAAATTGCCGAGAGCAACCGGGGCTACGATCGCTGGGTAGAACGGCAGGTGGAGATTGCACGACAGCTTTTTGGCCTGCACACTTCCCTCAACTATCTGCGCACCCAAGGTTCCAACCCAGAGCTAATTGCCGGAATAGAGGCACATTACCAGAAGCTGGAGCTGCACATTGAACCCGCTTGCAAAAAAATCCTCAGCGACTGGCCAGCCCTCAAAACCGCTTACGCTGCTGATGAATATGTATATGCAGTACGCGGCAAAGAAATTCGTGTACCTACCTTTACGACTACCCTATCGCATACCCGCATCCCCAGGGTAGCGCTGCCCAAGTACCAGGACTGGGGCGAGATTTTGAGATGGGTACTGCGCGAAAATGTACCCGGCGAGTTTCCCTACACGGCTGGCGTATTCCCTTTCAAGCGCAAGGAAGAAGATCCCACCCGGATGTTTGCGGGCGAAGGTGGCCCGGAGCGCACCAACCACCGCTTCCACTATGTTTCGGTTGATATGCCCGCCAATCGCCTCTCGACGGCGTTTGATTCAGTGACCTTGTATGGCGAAGACCCCGATTACCGACCCGATATTTATGGCAAAATTGGCAACTCGGGCGTAAGCATCTGCTGCCTCGACGATGCCAAAAAGCTCTACTCGGGCTTTGATCTCTGCGACCCGCGTACGTCAGTATCCATGACCATAAATGGGCCGGCGGCTACCATCACCGCATTTTTTATGAACGCGGCCATCGATCAGCAATGCGAAAATTACATTCGCGCCAATGGCCTGGAGCATTTGGTGGAAGCCAAATTTGTAGAACTGTACGATCAGCGCGGCATGCGTCGGCCAACTTATCAGGGGGAGATTCCGCACGGCAATGATGGCCTGGGGTTGCTGTTGTTGGGGCTTACTGGCGATCAGGTCTTGCCCCTGGAGTTATACGCCAGTTTGAAAACCAAAGCACTCAATGCGGTGCGCGGCACGGTACAGGCCGATATTCTCAAGGAAGATCAGGCGCAAAATACTTGTATTTTTTCCACTGAATTTGCCCTCAAACTGATGGGCGATGTGCAGGAATATTTTGTGCAAAACCAGGTGCGCAATTTTTACTCGGTATCCATTTCCGGTTACCACATCGCCGAAGCGGGGGCAAATCCGATTTCCCAATTGGCATTCACGCTTTCCAATGGCTTTACGTTTGTGGAGTACTACCTCTCGCGGGGCATGCACATCGACGATTTTGCGCCCAATTTGTCTTTCTTTTTTTCCAACGGTGTCGATCCTGAATATGCCGTGATCGGGCGGGTGGCGCGCCGCATTTGGGCCAAGGCCATGAAGGAAAAATACGGTGCCAACGAGCGCTCGCAAATGCTCAAATACCACATCCAAACCAGTGGCCGCTCCCTGCACGCGCAGGAGATCGATTTCAACGACATTCGCACCACCTTGCAGGCCTTGTACGCCATTTACGACAATTGCAACTCATTGCATACGAACGCTTACGACGAGGCCATCACCACGCCTACCGAAGAAAGTGTGCGCCGCGCCATGGCCATCCAACTGATCATCAACAAGGAATTGGGCCTGGCCAAAAACGAAAATCCACTGCAAGGGGCCTTCATCATCGAAGAACTGACCGACCTGGTAGAAGAAGCGGTGCTGACCGAATTTGACCGCATCACCGAACGGGGTGGGGTGCTGGGTGCGATGGAAACGATGTACCAGCGCGGCAAAATTCAGGAGGAAAGTTTGTACTACGAAACGCTCAAGCACAATGGCGAGTACCCGATCATTGGGGTGAATACGTTTTTGGGCAAAGGTGGTTCGCTGACCATCGTGCCCGGCGAAGTCATCCGGGCTACACCTGAAGAAAAAGAAGCGCAGATCCAGACGCTGCAAAACTTGCACCAAGCTCAGTCAGAATGGGGGACTGCAGCCCTGCAACGCTTGCAACAGGTGGCCATCCGCAATGAAAATATCTTTGCTGCTTTGATGGAAACGGTGAAATATTGTTCCCTCGGGCAGATTACGAATGCGCTGTATGCGGTGGGCGGGCAGTATCGGAGGAATATGTGAGGGATATGTTGATCTAGCTGCATAAGCTTATCTTTGTGTATACTCTTATAAGGATGTCCACTTTTTCAAACAACTCAGCTAACCAGGCAGGATAGATGAGGGCCGTATAATGATCTGGATTTCAATGAAAAAGAAAGGGGTGTGAAAAAACTTGGAAAAATCTAAGGACGTTTGTGCTTAAAACTTGAGTTAATTTGTTGTTTGATGGTCTGATTCGGTGGAAAGGTAGGGGATTTTGGGGAAAGTTGTATTGTTGGGTGGGTCAAAAATGCCGGATTGTAGAGACGCACGGCCGTGCGTCTTATATGCTGGGGATGAGGTTATGCAGTTCGAATATAATCACTTAAAACTTGTAATAACTCCCTTAAAAGCTCATCTGGAATTTCGCCGATGCTACCAACGATTTGGCTACTTGGAACAACTGCTAGAAATCCTAATCGTATTAATGAGGTGCGTTGTAAACCAGTTTGCGGAAAGAAAGCCTCATCGCTTTCAAGTATCCGGTCGAAGCCATCCACTTTTTGCTGCAATTGTGAAGAAATGCCACAGAGCAGCCAATCGTTAAAAGGCGGCATTTGTTTCAATAACAATGCTGGTCTTCGTTTGATGGCTCCATCGGACTGAGGCAATGGAATTAAAACGATATCTCCACTTTTCATGCCTTGTACTCTACATTTGGTTCTTTTACCACATAAGTATCATAATCTGGCTCATCATCACTGTACGCGTGCGCCAAATTATTCAATGCAACCGCGTTCCAGAAAAGGGTTTCTTCTGTATCCTGGATGTCTAACAGTTTTTGAATGCTGCGAATAATCCACTCCTCGTCGGTTTCCTGTAGTTTCTGGATGATTCTGGCTTTGGTGGCTTGTAAGTTGACCATTTGAAAACTTGATTTGACTATGCTAAAAATATAAAGCTACGATTTTTTTTAATGGGGAGCAAGTGAGGCAATGTACCCGCTAGTTCAGATCTTCCCCTTCTATGATGGTGGGTTGACCCAATTTAACCCAGATTCACCACCAAAGACTTTATGCGCACAATTGTGCTGATCACATATTCGATTGATTATGAGTAGAAAAAATCTTTTCATAATCTTCCTTGCTGATGTTTTTCTCCTTAATCACCCGATCCAATTCGTTCTGCAAGGCATTGTTATAATAGTCCAGAAGGATATTTTGAATGGCTGCCAGGTCTTGAGCAGAACCTGGTCTGCTAAAGAGGCGCAAAAGCATCAATTGGATGTCGTTGAGGGGGCCTTGGTCAGGCATGGTTCGTTCTTTTTTGTATGTTCAATCATTCGGCTGATGCAGAAATGACTTTCAAGCTTTTTAAACGATAATTTTAGAGCAAAAAAACAGCAGCGGAGTGTATCGCCAACTCCTCGTATATCCCCCCCTACTTCTTCCCTCCCGCCAACTCCAACAATTTCGCGCGGCGCTTCATCAAAAACTGGAAAGATTCATTCATTTGTTTTTCCAGGCGAGGGAGGTCGGTTTTGAGCTGACGGTCGTAGGCACTCATTTCCAGAATGGGTTGGCGTTTGAAGTAAGGATACAGTTCGGCGTAGATTTCGGCGTACATTTTGCGCATTTGCGCTTCCGGAAAAAGCTGAAGCAAGGCCTTCATTTTCTCCAGGTAAAAAGCGTACAACTGAGGGTTGTTGGCGATGGCGCGATCAAGGCCCACTTCGGAAGAGAAGAGCAGTTTTTCACCAAGTGCGGCATTGCGGCGGGGCCAATCCTCGTGGGGCATGGTAGAAAAAACATCGTCAAAATCCCAGGGGATGATGCCAAAACGGACTTTCTCCTGGTTGGGCTGTACATAAAACAACAGCTCATCGGTATAATCCCCGTTTTGAAACCAGGTATTCAGCGCCAGCCAGGTACAATACGCATCGAGATCAAGGCGGGTCTTGAAAAAATCAAACTGGGCGCTACCTTCCAGGTTTTCAGCCGAACGAACCAGTTCCTGGTACGCTTCGTCGTAACTGCGTTTGGCTTCTGGCGCCTGCCCTTTGGCCAATTTGTAGTCAGCCACCACGAAATCCACCGCGGAGCGGCGCAGTACATATGGCGCATGCAAGTCATCAATGGCATAGTCCTCTGGCCGTTGGATCAAGCTGTACAATCCCTCAGACTGGCCGTTGATTTTGAGTTCGGTAAACGAGCGGTACAAGTTGCTGATGCCCGCCTGCTGCAAACATGCAAAAGCCAATCGATTGCCGTAATAGCCCCGATCCATGGTGAGGCTCAGCAAAAGGAAATGATCCATCGCTTTGGTGCCTTGCTGGGTATGGAATTCAAAAGCAGAATCCAATTCCACACGGTAACTTTTGCGGCGGAATTTGAGGGAAGTTTTGCCCCGCAGCTTCATGTTTACTGCCGACATTGGGGCATTGTTGAAGCTCATTTTTTTGGGGATTGCTTCCAGTTTCAGCCCACGCGAAGTCCGAAACGCCTGCAAATCTTTGGCATTGACACTGGCCTCCACCTGGTAATAGGTTTCCTGATCGGGAGGAAGGAGTCTCAAACTCGCCGGGGTGGTAATTTGTGCAGCAAGTTGAGTGCAGAACAAGAAAGCGGTTCCGCTCAATAGGGTTTGAATTAGGTGTTTCATCCAGTATGCTTGTTTATTTGAAATCCATTTTTTCTACGCCCGTCCAGTCTTCAGGTGCGCCAGTTTGTGCCAGATTTTGGGCTTTGGCCAGGATAATTTTGGCCGCCACATCGCGGGGATTGCGGCGCAGTACCTTTTCTTTGAACATTTCTGCGGCAGCGGCAAATTCTTTGGCAAAAAACAGGTCTATCCCTTTGGAAAAATCTTCCAGGGTAGCTTGTTTGTACCAAAGCATTTCGGGTTCGTCACCGTCGATGCATTCGTAAATGCCCAATTCATGCTGTTTTCCTTTGACCAAAACCTTGCCCAAAAAACGCAGGTTAAATGGGCTTTTATCGGCTATTCCCTCCAGCGAATCTTCACTAATCAGGATATTTGCACCATAAAACTTGGTCAGACTCTCGATGCGCGAAGCCGTATTGACCGTATCCGAAATGGTAGCGGCATCCATGCGCTTTTCATCGCCGATGATGCCCATGATCAGCGGTCCGGTGTGCATGCCCATTCCAGTGCGGATTTGCGAACGCCCCTTGGTCAATCGGGTCAGGTTGTAGGCCCGAATGTTCTTTTGCATCAAAATACAAGCCTTGAGCGCATCTTCGGGTTTTTGATTAAAAATCGCCATGATGCCGTCGCCCAGGTATTGATTGATGAAGCCGTGATTGGCTTGCACAATCGGACCCAGGCGTCCGTGAAAGGCGTTGACAAAACGGAAGTTTTCCTCTGGGGTCATTTTTTCAGAAAGCCCTGTAAAATCCCGGATGTCGGAAAACAGCACCGTTACTTCTTTCTCGATGTGGTCGCCCAATTGCACCTCAGTGATGCTCTCCCGTCCCAGTGAACGGATGAATTCAACAGGAACAAAGCGCCCGGTAGCCGTATGAATGTGGTGCAGGTTCAGGTGGGTTTTGACCCGCGCCAGGAATTCGTCTTTGGTAAAGGGTTTGGTGATGTAATCGTTGGCACCGGTGTTGAGTCCATGCACCAGATCTTGTACCTGGTTTTTGGCGGTAATCATGATCACGGGCAACTCCGAAGGCAAAAAACGTTTGCGGATTTGCTCGCATACTTCATAGCCACTCATGCGGGGCATCATCACATCCAGTAGCACTAGGTCAAACTGCTTGCCGTTTTCCAGGGCTTTGAGGGCATCTTCACCATTGAGTGCCGAGGTGATGTCGTATTTCAGCGCACTCAGGTGGCTTTTGAGCACCTGCTGGTTGATCGGTTCATCGTCGACTACCAATATGTGCACCGTGGAATCTTGCGAATCGATTACCAACGCCGATGATCCATTCTTGAGCACAGGTACTCCTTTGACCATTTCGGTTTCTTTTTTGCCAATCAATGTCGATACGGTATCTTCCTGGGCTTTTTGTACTTCGTCCAACAAGCTGCGCAAGGTGCTTTTGCCTTCATTGCTTTGGGGGTATTCCACTTTTTGCACTGGAAGCTCGCCTTCATTGACAGCTTTGGGCAGGCTGAAGAAAAACTTAGAACCTTGCCCTACTGCTGATTCCAACCAGATTGTGCCGCCGTGAAGTTCCACCAATCTTTTGGAAATTGTCAATCCGAGGCCGGTACCCGAAAAAGCGCGGGTGGTAGAAGCGTCGCCCTGGGTGAATTCCTGAAAAATAGCATCTCGCTTCTCCGCAGGAATGCCAGATCCAGTATCTTCTACACACACCACCAGGAGCTTGTCCTGTTCGGTGGCATCGATTTTGATGTAGCCTTTTTCGGTAAATTTGACCGCGTTGCCCAGCAAGTTGTACAGGATTTGCTGCAAGCGGTTTTCGTCAGCGGCCGCGGCTGATAAGTCTATGGAAACGCTGTTGAGCAGCTCGATTGGTTTTCCGGCTACGAGTGGCGAGATGTTTTTGAGTACCACATCGGCCATGCTGTGCAAGCTGATGGGGCGCAAGTCAAGTTCAATATCGGCATTTTTGAGTTTGGAAAAATCCAGAATATCGTTGACCAGGCTATTCAATCTTTTTCCTGAAGAGACCACCATTAGGAGATTCGCTTTCCGTTCAGGGTCGTTTTCGTCTTCGAGTAGAGCCTCGGAAAGGCCGATGATGCCTTGCAGGGGCGTGCGCAATTCGTGGGAGGTGTTGGCCAAAAACTGGTCTTTGAGTTTGTCTACTTGCTGCAAACGCTCGTTCATGCGGCGCTCGCTTTCCAATTGTTCCCGTTCTTGTTGCAGCTCTCGTTCCCTTTGCTCCAGGGTTTGTTTTTGCACGTTCATCCTCCAACGGTACAAAAGCCAGGTGGCAACTGCCAAAATAATTGCAAACACCCCCATCGCCCAACCCGTGCGCCACCAGGGCGGCGTGATGATTACGGGAATGGTGGCTGGCTTGGTATTCCAAATGCCCTGTGAATTCGAAGCACGGATTTTGAAGGTATATTTTCCAGAGGGAACATTGACGTATTGCGCGGCTTGCTCGCCTTTTACTTCACGCCAATCGGGGTCATAGTTTTCCAGCATGTACTGTATCCGATTGTGGAGCGGATCATCGTAATGAAAAGCTGAAAACCCAATGCTGAACACGCTAGATCGGTAATTGAGTTTCAGGCGATTCATTTGACCCAGTGGTTGAGGTAAAATACCCTCCGTACCCGGCACGATGATTTTGCCGCCTACGCTCAAATCGGTAAACGCAAGCTCCGGTGGGAAGCCATTTTTACGCATTTGAACGGGGTCAAAAATGAAAAAGCCATTGTTGGTACCCAGCCCCAATCGGCCATTTTCAAGCGCAGTAAAGCCATAGAGGGTACTGGCCGCCAAGCCATTGTTGCGGCTAAAGAAAGAAAAAGCCCGCAGACGGGGATTGTACTCGATCAATTCGCTGGAGGTAGCCATCCAGATGTAGCCCTCTTTGTCTTCCAGCAAATGATTGACCCGGCCTAAAGTTGAACTGGAGGTTCCTACGGGACTAACTTCTTCAAATTCTGAGGTTTTTGGGTCAAATTTAAAAATACCCGCTTCGCGAATGGCTAGCCAAAATATACCTTGTCGATCCAACAGGAGGTCGCTCAGCATATGGCGGGGCAGATTTTCGGGCCAAAAAGAAGTGACCTTTTGGGTAAGGGGATCAAAGCGGAAGAATGCACCGCCCTCGTTGATTTGCAGGGCCCGTTGGGTAAAATTGAATCCAGCGGCCAGCCAGATTTTTCCGGATCTGTCTTCAATGGGGTTGGTGGTGACAATTCCGCGACTCAGCTTGAGGGTATCAAAACGCGCCAACATGCGTTGTACGGATTTGGACAAAGGGTAGGTGGGCAAATCGAAGAATGCCAAAGAATCGTTTTTGGGGAAATACTGCGCCAGGCCTTGAAAAGCCGTGGTAATCCAAATAGATCCGTTTTTGGTTTGCAGCATATCGCTGGGTAAGCGGATTTTGGTTTTGGCCTGAGGGGCCAATTCTCTGCGATTGGAGCCATCCGCTGCATATTTCAGGAGGGCATTTTTTGCCAACACCCATACGTCTCCTGAGCGGTCTTTGTACAATGATTGGACATCCATTTTGCGCAAGCGGAAAGCTTCGGTGCCAGATGGCCAGTTTTGGTGTTTTTTCGCATTGAGTTGATAAGCATGAAGGCCCTCGCCTGAAATACTCAGAATTTGCCCGGGTTGATTTTCGAGCAACTGAAAAACATAATTGATCTTGGCGTCCGGTATCGAACTCAGCGTGTAGCCTTGCAGTTTTTCAGTATTGGCGCGAATTTTATACACCATTTTACCCATGCCTCCGGTGGAGACGAAGATGGTTCCGTCGCGGGTTTCACAAATGCGAAAACTGAATTTATTGGGGAGTTTTTGATTGCCATCCTGAGTTTGCTGAAAGGCAAAAATCTTGCCAGTTGCCGGGTCGTAGACATTCAATCCACCGCCAAAAGAGCCAATCCAGAGTTTTTTGTGTTGGTCTTCGTGGATAAAAGAGACTTGCGCAAACACTCTATCTTCAGCATCTCCTGCTTTTTTTCCTACCCAATTCATGGGATCGATGGTACGTTTGGTAAACTGCTTCGAATTGCGATCGAAGGAGAACAAACCATTGCCTGTAGTACCTAGCCACAGCGTCCCTTTGGAGTCTTCGGCAAGCGCCCAAATGCTGTTTTTGCTGCTGAATTCTGCATCAATAGAAAAACGGTTAAAAGTGCCGTTGCCTGGATTGTAGCGATTGAGTCCCGCTCGGTAAGCATCGGGATTGGACTCGTTGGGATTGCCGGTGCCGACCCATAGGATGCCATTGTGGTCAATCAACAGGGATTTTATGCTGTTGGAATTGAGGCTTTTGGGATCTTTAGGATCGTGTCGGTAGCGGGTAAAACGCCGGGTAAAAGGATCCAGTTTGTTGAGGCCATCTTCGGTGCCCACCCAAATGTTGCCTACATTGTCTTCCACCATGCAAGTAACCTGGTTGTTGCTGAGGCTGGTGGTGCGGTTGGACTCGTATACAAAGTGGGTGAAGGTTTCGGTTTTGCGGTCAAAGAGGTTCAAGCCAGTTTCGTAGGAACCCACCCAAAGATTGTTGTTTTTGTCTATCAAACACCATTCGATGTAGGAACTGGAAAGCGATTTTGGGTTTTGAGGGTCGTGGTGCCAGCTTTTGAATTGGAAGCCATCAAAGCGGTGCAAGCCATCCTGCGAAGAAAACCAGAGGTAGCCCTCCTTGTCTTGCACCATATTGTTGACGCTATTGCCCGCAATATCTCCCGGAAGTTCAACTGCGTCAACCCGGTAAGTCGGCAGCGTTTGACCATGTACATCCACTACACCGCTACTCAGCAGGCTGAATAGGAAGCAATACAAAGCAATACAATAACCTTTCTGCATATTCCTGGCTTAAAAACTCACGCTAAGTATGACGCAAAAAATTACTTCCCGGTTTTTTGAGCCGGTTTTGAATAGGAAGCTCACTTGAAATGAAGCGTTCGGCTTCCTATTCAAAACCCAAAATCGGGAAGCTAATTTTTCTGCGTTGCTAACAAAACAAATATACCCATTTTAGGGGTGATAAAAAATAAGTGTTATTTTTGACCCGTACCCAAAGTAAACCATTCCATGCGTTGTTACTCTCTGGCTGCTGCTCGCCAAAACCGCTTACAGGTAAGCGTATTGGTGCTGGAAGGTTTGGGTCTGGAGCAGATTCCGCCCGAAGTGTGGGAAATGCCCCTGCTGGAAACGCTGGTTTTGAACAAGAATGCACTGCGGGTTTTGCCTTTAAAACTGCGGGAATTGACCGCGCTAAAAAATTTGCAGCTCGCTTCCAATCAACTCAAAGAAATTCCTGCACTGCCGCCCAATTTAATCCAGCTGGATCTACAAAAAAACCAACTGACTCAATTTCCGGAATCCGTAGCTGCATTGAAGCAACTGCAAAGGCTGAATTTAAGTTCAAACCACATGCGCAGTTTTTCCTATCGAATGCTACCTCTGCTCAAAGAGCTTTCGCTGGACAATAATCAGCTTATTTCTTTTTCCTTGCAAGCCGCATCTTTGCCAAAAATAGAAAAAATTCATTTGGCTAAAAATCGGCTTTCGAGCATGGAGTTGCAAGGTGAGTTTCCTCATTTGGATGCGCTGCACCTATCCAACAACAAACTCAATCAGCTCCCGGATCAATTGGTTGGGCTACCTTTTTTGCGGGTGCTTCAATTGAGCAAAAACCAACTTACTGGATTGCCCGCTAGTTTGACAACCTGTGTTTGGTTAAAAGAACTGGACCTGTCCTTCAATGCATTTCGGGAATTGCCAAGCTGTGTTTCCAGTCACGAACGCTTGGAAGAACTCGATCTTGCCGGAAATAAGCTGGCCAGTTTGCCCAATCTACCCCAAAATTTGCGCAAACTCAACCTTGCTCGCAACCAACTAACAGCGATTCCAAAGACCCTTTTGCTCACGCACAAGTTGCGCAGTCTGAATTTGGCCCACAATCCCTTGGTAAAAGCAAGTGGCCTGGCAAAATGTTCGAGCCTGGATCAACTAACGCTAACGGGAATTCGAACCGAAGATCTGCCAGCCGAACTATTGAAACTCCCCAAGCCTTCGATTTTAAGTGGATTGCCGAGCAGTCCGCCCTGGAAAGAATTGCTGCCTTTTGCCCGGGCTTGTACCCGCAAAAACCTGCCTACAGCGCAGCGACAGTTGCTGTGGGAAGTTTTTCAGGACAAAACACCCCTGTCTCATTTGTCTCTGGATTTGCTATTAAAAGGGATCGCAATGGGCATCCCAGCTTTTCAAGCGCGGTTGTGTGGCCATTTGCTTCAGCAACGCGCTACAGGTTTTAATTTAAAAACCATCAAGGAAGGTACAAGACTGGGCATCTTGGGGCGGAGTACTTTGCCAAAACAGGAATTGGAGTGGCGTTTGTCGCAAAAAAAAATGCAACTGGCCCCTCTGGATCAAGCCCAGATTTGGGTTTTGGCGCGGCCACCTTTTCCAGAAAAACTGCCCTCAAGCGATGGCATCTCCTGGCTGGACGAAACCGAGCTGGAGCAACTGATTAGCCCTGAAGCTCCCATTTTTGATGCCCTGGATCAAGAGCACCTGTTGCAATTGCTGCTGCACGAAGATCCCATTAATGTACGTCTGGCCGCACAATTGTTGAGTCACAATGGTGTAGCCCCTCAAATGTTGCCCTACCTTTACCTGGCCTGGCGCTGGATCAAAGAAGCCAAATTGCGCCGAGAATTGCGAGACTTACTGGAGCGCAATTGGCCACCTGAGCACAAACATTTGCTGCGTTCCCGTGTTTCCATTCCGCGTGACATCCCTTGGGAACAGGCAGAACAACGCCTGAAAGTGGTTTTGGGCAGCAACTTCGATAATGCCTTAAATTTTGAAAAATAGCCATGGAAAAGCCCATCAGCATAAACGTCACGAAAAGCGACAAAAGTCCTCAAGCCAAGCGCTACAAGCAGTTCAATGCTTTGTTGGACGAGATCAACAAGCTTAAATTGGAATTGGAGGTATTGCAAGAGCAGATGAGCTCTGGTCAGGTATTTTTCAATGCAAAGATCAAGCCACTGCAAGACAAACGACTTGCATTACTTGCGGAAGATGTCCGAGCTTTACACAGCCTTTATCCCCACAAAGTTTTTAATAACCGCGATCGCGAAAAGATTGCCTTCCTGATTGTGTCTCATTGCGAAAATCTCTTCCGCGCGCAGTACGACTTTGAGGGCTTGACTCAAATTTACAACCAATACGCCGAATATACCCTCGAAGAACAGGAAGCACAAAGGCGCCAGGCCAAAATGGATTTGGCGGAGGAGCTGCAAGACAATTTTGGACTTGACCTGGAATTTGAGGAAGATGATGACATTGAGCAAATCATCGAAAAGGCCCAAGCCGATGCCGAGCGCAAGTGGCAAGCCGAGAGAGAAACCAAACAACCCAAAACCGAGAAACAACAAGTAAAGGAAGAACGCGAACGCAGAAGACAAAGAGACATTCATAAGGTTCGAAAGAACATTTACAACGAACTGGTCAAACTACTGCACCCTGACCTGGAAATGGATGAGGCCAAGAAGGTTGAAAAAACTGAACGCATCAAAAGCGTCAACGAAGCGTATGAGCGCAAAGACCTGTTTGCGCTGCTCAACCTGCAAGCCGAATACCTCAACAAGCAAGGCGATGATTTAACTTTGATGCCGGATAAGGAATTTAAAAACTACCTGCAAGTACTCAAAACGCAGGAACAAGAATTGTTGCACCAACTGAATTCGGTTGGCATCCACCAAGGTTTTGATGCTTACATCCGCCAACATTTGTGCCACCCCAACCCAATTACCCTGAAAATGCTCCGCAAAAAAGCAGTACTTGAGGAAAAAGAAGCACTGAAAGCTTATCAGCACAACCTCGACTTAAGCAAAAATGCGACCACGCTTAAAGAGGCGTTGCAGTATTTTGAAGTAGAGGAGGATTAGGCGTTTGTTTTTTGGGGATTTAAATGGAGGATGGA
>NZ_JBBAKG010000076.1:0-31362 GCF_040403615.1 Haliscomenobacter sp.
AAAGATAGTGGCTGACTCCCTTTTTCAAACTTTATTTTTTAGACATGCTCTAAGGAATTACAAGTTTGAAAGAAAAGGAATGCTTGCTCAACAAGTTCGGGGTTTATTGGCTGCAAACAAAAAATTAACAATAAATTAATACAGAAGGCTCTAGGTTAAATTTTCATTAACTATTTTTACCCCCCGACAGCATGTTTACCCAACCAATTTAAACTCACTTTTTGATGAAACAAGGTTTACGTTTCTTGGCATTGCTTGCCATCTCCCTGTTTTGCGTTAACGCAAACGCACAACAAACTACTTCTGCCATTCAAGGGAGCGCTACTTCCGAATCTGGCGAGCCACTCTTTGGAGCCACCATTTTGGCTACGCACATTGAATCTGGCGTTGTTTATGGAGTAGACACCCGCGCCGACGGTGGATTCAGCATCCCCAACATGCGGGTAGGTGGGCCCTACACCATCAAGATTTCTTACGTAGGTTTCAAGGATTTTCAAGTTGACAATGTGTACCTGCAATTGGGCAGCAAGTACACTGTAAATGCCAAGTTGACTGAAAACGCCACCATGCTAGACGGCGTTGAAATCAGTTCGGGTCGCAGCGCCATTTTTGGGCGTGGCCGTACCGGATCTGAAACCAACATCAGTTCGGAGGCATTGGCCAAGTTGCCAACCATCTCGCGTTCGGCACAAGATTTTTACCGTGCAACGCCTGCTTCTGATGGGGTGTCGTTTGCAGGTCGCAACGACCAGTACAACAACTTCACGGTAGATGGCGCGATCTTCAACAACCCTTTCGGTCTGGATGCGGCTACCCCAGGTGGTCAAGCTGATGCCCAACCCATTTCATTGGATGCGATTGAACAAATCACCGTTTCATTGGCGCCTTATGATGTAACCCAGGCAGGTTTCACTGGTGCTTCGGTCAACGCGGTAACCAAATCTGGTACCAACAAATTTAAAGGTGCGGTATTCGGGTATACCCGCAACCAGGATCTTACCGGAGGAAAAGTAAGTGGCGAAAAGATTGTCGTTCCAGACCTTTCACAAAATCAATATGGTTTTGCATTGGGTGGGCCAATCATCAAAAACAAACTCTTCTTCTTTGTCAACGCAGAAATCGATCAACGCTCAGACTTGGGTTCTACCGCCATTGCAGCCGCAGCTGGCCGCAGCGGATCAAACGTATCTCGCGTAGCCAAATCGGATTTAGATGCAGTTGCATCTGCTTTACAAACCCGGTATCAGTACCAAACCGGGCCTTACGAAGGCTACTTGCACAACACCAACAGCACCAAAGCCATCCTGAAACTGGATTACCAGATCAGCAAAAGCTCTACGCTGACTGCCACGTACAACATTCTTGATGCGTTCAAGCAAAAGCCTGCCCACCCTTCGGCCATCGGTCGTCGTGGTCCAGACCTTACTACACTGCAATACTTCAATTCAGGCTACCAGATCAACAACAAGATCAATTCAGCTATTGTAGAATTGCGTACCCTCTTTGGCAATGCTGCCGCCAACAAAGTTCAGGTAGGTTATACCACTTTCCGCGACGCTCGCGATCCATTTTCAGCTCCTTTCCCCGTGATCAACATCAACAAGGATGGGATTCGCTACATCGTAGCTGGTCAAGAGCCATTTTCGGTCTTTAATCGCCTGAACCAGAAAGTATTCCAATTCACGGATAACTTCAACATCTACAAAGGCAAGCACACGTATACTATAGGTACAAGCCTGGAAGCATTCAGTTTCGACAACTCGTTCAACCTGAACGCTTACGGAGGCACTTTTGGCCCTGGCTATGCAAGTACTGCCGCATTTTTGGACAGTGTACGCACCGGAGGATTCGACAATGAAGTAGCTGCTGCTCGCGCCACCTCACAAGCCAATGGTGGTGAAGGTGGTACAGCAGGCAAAGGTTGGGCTTTGGCCGAAACCAATGTGGGCCAGTTCGCTTTCTACCTGCAAGACGAATGGACGGTGAACAAAAAACTCACCCTGACCTATGGGGTACGGATGGACATGCCCCTGTACTTCAATACGTCCAGCAAAATTGAAGAAAACATCAAGCGCAACTGTTGCTACGATCCTACCATCACCTGGTACAACGAGCAGGGTACACCTCAAAAGTTTGACCACACGCAACTGCCGAAACAAGTGCCATTGTTCTCTCCACGAATCGGGTTCAACTACGATATGGGCAGCGAAGGCAAAACTGCACAATTGCGCGGTGGTACAGGATTCTTCACCGGACGCCTGCCTTTTGTATGGATCGGCAACCAGGTGGCCAACCCCAACTTTTTCTTTTACAACTTTACCGATCCGAACTTCAAGTTCCCACAAGTATGGCGCTCTAATTTGGGTTACGACCGCAAAATTGGCAATTGGGTCTTTACCATGGACATCCTTTACACCAAAGACCTCCATGCTGCCATGGTGCGCAACTATGGCCTAAAGCCACCTACTGGTAAACTGAAAGGCCCAGATACACGTCCAATTTACACCAACAATGACCGCACCCTGGTATTTGGCGGCCCAACCAATGCTTACGTGTTTTCCAATACCAAGATTGGCTACTCTTTCAATACCAGTGTACAATTGCGTCGGAACTTCAAAAATGGCCAGGTCATGTTGGGCTACAACTACCTGGATGCCAAAGATGCTTCCTCGGTGGAAGCAGAAATCTCCAGTGATGCCTTTGACCGCAACCCGGCCATCAATCACGTAAACAATGCCTTGCTGGCGCCTTCACTTTTTGGAGCCAAGCACCGCTTTATTGGCTCTGCTTTCAAAACCTTTGAGTACGGTCCATGGGCAACTACTGTGTCTACTTTTGTGCAGTACGCACAAGGAGGAACGACACAGAATGACAACGTAGCCGACTTCCGGTTCAGCTACACTTATTCTGGCGACATCAACAACGATGGATCGGCTCTCAACGATTTGATCTTCATTCCTACAGATGCACAATTGGGACAAATGAACTTCCAGACTGCTGCCCAGCGGGAAGCATTCCGCAGCTACATCGCGCAAGACAAATACTTGAGCGAGCATCGGGGACAGTATGCTGAAAAATACGCGATTCTGGCACCCTGGTATTCTCAGTGGGATCTGCGCCTGATGCAAGATTACCATTTTGCAAGTGGCCAAGGCCTCCAGTTCACCCTGGATATCCTGAATTTTGGCAACATGCTCAATTCCAATTGGGGGGTACGCCAGCTTCCGGTCAACACTCAACCGATCGGCGTGAGTGTGGATGCTGCTGGAACGCCAACCTATTCTTTTGATGCTTCCTTGAAAAGTACTTATGCCAACGATTTCAGCCTCTTGTCGAGATGGCAGGCAAGAGTAGGCTTGAGATTTACGTTCTGATAAAAGCCTGAAAAGGCCCTTTGAAAGAAGATGAGGCGCTATTCACCGGGAGGTGGATAGCGCTTTATTTTTACCGGAAATCTACCTAACTTTCGCCCCATGGCAGTAAATGATACCTATACCATTCACCTTCCACAGTTCGATGGCCCCTTCGATCTGTTGTTGTTTTTCATTGAGCGCGATGAGTTGGACATCGATGACATTCCGATTGCAACCATTACCGATGATTTTTTGGAGTACCTGCACCACCTCGAGCGGATGAACATCGATTTGGCCAGTGAATTCATCCTGGTGGCTGCCACGCTCTGCCGCATCAAAGCTAAAATGCTGTTGCCCCGCAAGCAGCTCGACGAAAGCGGCAACGAGATTGACCCGCGCGAAGAATTGGTGCAACGCCTGCTGGAATACAAGCGCTACAAAAGCGTATTGGATGAAATGCGGGAGATGGAAGAACACCGCGCCATGCAGGAAAGCAGGGGCAACATTGCCCAGGAATTGCAACAGATTGCCACCAAAGCCCTGGTCGATACCGAGTTGGAGTCCCTGACCTTGTTCCGGCTTTTGCGGGCATTTGAAAGTGTAATGGGGCGCTTCGAAACGCCTGCGCCTAGAGCTGTACACCAGATTGCCCGCTTCAGTTATACCATCGAAGGGCAGCAGGAGTTCATTTACAGTCAGATTAGCGATGGACGCAGGGCGGATTTCAAAAATATCTTTGGCGATTGCAAAGACCGCATCCACGCCATCATTACCTTTTTGGCGCTCTTGGATCTGGTTAACCTCAATAAAATCAAGGTACTCCAAGGCGAAGGAGTGAATAATTTCTGGCTGCAAGCTCCCCCCGAAGATGAAGAAGAGGGGGTGAACTGGGAAGAAGAATAGTTGTATTTAGTATGACGCAAAAAATTACTTCCCGATTTTTTTAGAGGGTTTTGAATAGAAAGCTCACTTTAAATGAACCGTTCGACTTCCTATTCAAAACCCAAAATCGGGAAGTTAATTTTTCTGCGTTGCTTATCCTTTTCGAAATTCCTTGAAATTCGTAGAAATACCAAGTTGGGTTTGGCCACCTGCCAAATGGTAAATGCCCCGCCCAAAATCGATCCGAAAGCGATTCACTTTCAAGCCCACGCCAAAAGTAAATCCGGCTAGACTGCTGTAGCCTTGCACCGTCATTTCGCGGTGGAGGCGGTAATTGTAGCCAAAACGCAAGCGAAAATTTTCGCGTGCACCGATGAGCAACTCTCCATTAAAAATCACGTGCCGAAAGAAATTATCCATCCACAGGTTGAAAGAGGATGGATCTTTGGGCTCTTCGCCCAGAAAGATAGTGCCACTGTCCAGGTTGGGGTCATCATACAACACATTCCAACGATTGAGGGACGTGTAAATGAACGAAAACCGGAATGGCAGGTATTTCAACTGTTTGGAAATGCCGATTTGCAAATCAAATGGCAGCGGTTCTTTGCCGATGCTGGGATCATAAGTAGACAACTGTTGCCCCACGTTGCGGAATACCAAACTCACGGTAACCCGTTTGGCGGTATCCCGGTAGGTGGCCGCCAAATCCGATGCAAAACCCAGGGAACTGTATTGCCCGTACAGGGAACTGATCAGGCGCAAATTGGCGCCCACATTGAGCCTATCGTATACTGGATGCGCAATCCCCGCCACGATGGCGTAATCTGCGGCATTGAAGGTACCCAGGTCTTGAAAAAATTCATTGGTTTGTTCTATTTCACCGTAGCGGGCATATTGAACGCCTGCGTGAATGGTGGTGCCTTTTGATCCCAACTTGTGTCCAAAGTTGAAAGCACCGTGCTGCATCTGGCCACCCAAAAAACCGTGGTTGAATGCCAATTGCTGATGCATCAATGGGTTGAGTGCTGCTGGATTGGAAAAGGCCAGACTCACATCATCGTCTACAACGGTGATCAGGTTGCCAGCTAAGCCCGACACCCGAGCAGAACTGGGCAGACCTAAAAAAGCGTAGGTACTTCGTCCTCCAGTGATTTGGGCCTGCAAGGGCCAGGCCAGACTGAATACCACCAAAATCAAGCATATACGGAGACCCATGGTACTTATTTTTGGCGTTTTGATTTTTTGGATTTGCTGCCTTTTTCGTTTTCCAATTTCCAAATGGTGCGACAGACCCCCATCTTGCATTCCATGGTTTTGTTGTGCACCCCTTGTTCATCATAAAACTTGAGGGGGCCATGCTCATTGGCGCCATCTTTGTAAGCCCCTTCTACACTCAATTGGCCATTGAGGTGGTATTCTTTAAATGGGCCATTTTCGGCATTGTTGACAAACAACACTTCTTCTTTGAGCTGCCCGGTTTCATAGTATTGCAACCAGGCTCCTTCGATGTTGTTGTTGCGGTATTGGCAGGTCATTTTGAGCTGTCCACTGGGGTAAAAAGATTTGTATTCACCCTCAAACAGGTCATTGCGACGCGTCTCTACAATCATAGTATCCCCATTGGGGTGAAAAAGTACCCGATGACCTTCCAATTTGCCGTTGCGGTAATTGGCTTGCTCCAGTTTTAATCCTTTCTTATTGGTTTTTATAAAAATGCCTTCCCGCAGGCTGTCTTTTTTTCGCCGGGTAAAATTGAGCACATTCCCATCTGGATCGGTTTCTTCTACTTTTTCAAGTGAACCAGGAGATTGAGGCAGTGACGTATCCTCATCTGTCAAGAATGACTTCTCTTTTTGTTCGGCTGCTGACGGCGGTGCTGAATTGTTGTTCAAGCACGCCGTCAGCAGCCAAAAGAGTAACCCGATACCAAGGGTTGAACTCAAATTTTTATACATATTATGCTGGTTTATTTCCTACGGTTTCCCGGCCAATGCTGTGGTAAAGGAAACCGTGATCTGCAATGGCTTCCAAATCGTACAAGTTGCGTCCATCAAAGATAACGTCGTGTTTCATCAATTCTTTCATTACCTGAAAACTTGGCGTGCGGAAGACACTCCATTCTGTAATAATAGCCAGTGCATCCGCATTGATGAGCGCTTCGTATTGATCCTGGCAAAGCTGAATCCGATCACCAAAGTACTTCTTGATATTGTCCATCGCTTCCGGGTCAAATGCTTTGATGGTAGCTCCGGCAGCTAAAAGTGTTTCGATGATGTACAGGGCTGGTGCTTCCCGAATATCATCGGTATTGGGCTTAAAGGCCAATCCCCAAATGCCAATGGTGCGCCCGCTCAGATCATCGCCAAAGTACGCTTTGATTTTATCGGCCAAGATATAACGCTGCTTGTCGTTGATCCCCATTACGGCATTCAGAATTCTGAAATCATAGCCTGTATCAGCGGCGGTTCGGGCCAATGCTTGTACATCTTTGGGAAAACAACTGCCACCATATCCAATACCAGGAAACAAAAAGCGCTTGCCAATGCGGGAGTCGCTGCCCATGCCCATCCGAACCATGTCGACGTTGGCACCTACTTTTTCACACAAGTTGGCAATTTCGTTCATAAACGAGATGCGTGTAGCCAGATAAGAGTTGGCTGCGTACTTGGTCATTTCGGCAGAACGCTCATCCATAAAATAAATTGGGTTACCTTGCCGCACAAAAGGCTCGTACAATTGTTTCATTAACTTGCGGGCTCGCTCCGAATCTGTACCGATGACAACCCGGTCGGGCTTCAGGAAATCCTCAACAGCCACCCCTTCTCTCAAAAATTCTGGATTTGACACTACATCAAATAGTGTGTCGCTCACGTTTTCAGCGATGATGGCGTGAACTTTTTCAGCCGTACCCACAGGAACGGTACTTTTGTCAATGATGACTTTATACTCCGTGATGAGGTGCGACAATTGCTTGGCAACCCCCATGATGTAAGACAAATCTGCAGAACCATCTCCTCCAGGAGGGGTTGGCAAGGCTAAAAAAATGATTTGAGCCGAATCTACCGCTTCTTTGATGTCTGTGGTAAATTTCAAGCGCCCCTGTCTACTGTTTCGTTCAAACAGGGTCTCTAAGCCAGGCTCAAAAATAGTGATTTCTCCTTTGCGGAGTCGTTCTACTTTGTTTACGTCAATGTCAACACAAATGACGTTGTTGCCGGTTTCTGCGAAGCAAGTGCCCGTTACCAAACCGACATAACCAGTACCAATTACAGCTAAGTTCATGTGATGATTTTTTTTAAGAACAAAAATACATAATATGTATCATAGCAGAATACAGTAACATGAAATTTGTTTCAGGAATTTACAAGAAGATACCTGGAACTCAAAAAACGTTGCCCGATTCTAACTTAAAGTTATAATTCTAGTAAAACAATCAGCAAAAAAATGCACGATTGTTGACAAATACTTTGTTAAGAAAAAATTATCATTTGTTAGGAAAACTAACCACTGGAAATATTGCGTTTCTTTGCAGGGAAATGACACACAGAACCGATTCACGCACACCTATTCACCATTTGTAAGTAGCAACATTTATGCAAACCATTGAAACCATTGTTATTCAAAAGTCCATTGGCTACGAGGAATACCACGCTTTTGTTGAAAACTTTTTGTCTCAGAGCCATTATTTGTCGTTAAAGAGCATCGAAATCGACACCCATAATACCCGATTGAATTTGATCCGAATGGAGCGACTGGATAAAACTGCCCGCATGACTGCGCAAACTCGCTTGCAAATGGCCGCAATCCGTACACCAATGATTTGGTTGTCTATTGTCGAAGCCTGGTGTGGCGATGTTGCTCAAATTTTACCCGCTATTCAAAAAATGGCTTCGCTCAGCGATAAAGTAGAACACCGGCTCATTTTTCGAGACCAGCATCCTGAAATCATGGACGCATTTTTGACCAATGGCACCCGATCAATCCCTGTGGTTGTTCTTTTGGACAAAGCATCTTTGAAAGTTTTAGGCCACTGGGGCCCTCGCCCTGTAGAACTGCAAACATTTGTGCTGGAAAATCTTCAACAGATCAATGCCATCAAGGATGAACAACAGCAAAAACTGAGCTATAACGAGTTTTTAACCAAAACACAGCGCTGGTATGCCAAAGACAAAACGTACAGTACGCAAAAGGAATTTTTAGACCTTTTGAAAAAAGTTGCGCTTTGAATTAAAGGCATTTATTCGTTGTGTAAGACTACTATTTTGCCAGTTGCGGTATCGGGTTTGCCAAAGCCCGCCTCGCGTGGATTGCTGGAACTAAAAACCAGATAGACCCCAGATTGCACTCTTTTTCCGTTGTAGTCCCGGCCATCCCAAATGGCCTGGCCACCAAGTGCTCTGGTTTCGAATACCAGATTACCCCCCACATCCGTAATTTTCACTGCTGCGTCGCGTGCCAAACCTCGAATGGCAATTGGCCCTGCATAATCAGGCCGAACGGGGTTGGGATACACCTTGAGTTCTACGTTGTGGACTTTTCCACCTTGGATGGCGTCGCTTTGTAGCACAATAATGCCACTTTCTGTACCAATGTAGGCTTCACCCGTTTTGGAATTGATCGCAATGTCCAGAATAGCGTTGTTCAGCAAAGGAGAATTTCGGGTGGTATAGTGTGCCAATTGGTTTTGGCCATTGGGAGAAAGCACAAACACCCCGTTTTTAGTGCCAATCCACTTGCGGTTTGCGCCATCCACGGCAATGGTGGTTACAACTTCCGTTTCCAATAAGTATGCACCCAGGCCATTGATGATTTCCACCACACGCCGCGTTCCCCGGCAATTTTGATCAAAAGCATTGGAGCCGCATTCAAAAATGACGACCCCTTCGCCTGTACCTACCCATACATCGCCATCCAGATCTGCAGCGACACAATTGACCTGATTGGTTTGCAGTTCGCTATTTGCGGTGGTGAAGACCCGGCATTTGTCGTCCGCAGCATCGTCCAATTTACCGGAATCAAAAACGATCAATCCGGCAGAATTGGAACTGGAGCAAAACCATTTGTACCCATTTTGATCAATGGCCAATTGGTGCAAAGAAGTCACGCCGCAAGAGGGTTGAAAACTTTGCCATTTCCCGTCTTTGGTCAGCACCGAAATGGGTTTGGCGGCCAGGTGATTGGCCATCCAAAGATTTTCGTCTTTATCAAACGCCAGGCCACTGATGCGGGTGCGGGCAATGTCGCCAATGGTATTGTTGAGCGATGAATTTTTTTCGTTGAACAGGGTGAATTTGTCTCCGTTGATTTCCACCAACCCTTCATAAAAAGAACCTACGTATACTTTTTTATTGCTGGGATGCAGCGCGATGGTGATCACATCGGTGAGGTCGTCAAAAGGATCATTGGGTTTTTCTCCTTTTAAATAAGGGCTATTGAAGCGGGTGAAGATGTCCCATTTCCCGTCTATGTACGATGCAAACCCATCGGATCGATCCAAATAACTAAAAATTCGACTCACGCCCCCGGTAGCCAACCATAGCTCATTGTCGCGAACGGCCATTTCCCAAACCTTGTTAGAAAAAGGGGAATTGAACACATAATTGCTGCATTGGGGATCCTGTAAGCTATTGAGCACCCGAAACTCCATCCATTCGTCGCCCAGCCAGATGCGTCCGCGCTGGTCTTCTACCGCATAATTGGGCACGCCCATGCATTGGCTGCTGGCTTCTTGTCGCTTTCCTGAGGCATCAAAAGCCACCAGCGCTCCACGGTCGCAATTGCTTTGGCAGCGGTAGCCTACCAGTAGGTTTTTGCCTTCAGCACTGAGGTATTGGATCGCGAAGCCTGGCTTGGAGTAGATCAATTCGGGGTTGGATGCCCCCAAACGATAAAGACTGCGGTCTACATCAAAATAGAGTTGATTGTTAAAAACAGCAATGGCTTTGGAGGAGTAATTGGCAGGGAAGCCAGATTCAGGGCCCAGATACTTCCAATTGCTGAAATTCTGCAAATTGGGTTCGTTGGAGGCAACCCGAAAAACCCCGCCTTCGGTAGCTGCATAAATGAAACCTTTAAAAACCGCAGCTCCGTAGACATCCAGTCCGGTAAAGGTGGAAAATGAAAACTCCCGCTTGTTGAGGTTCAAGCGCGACAAGCCATAGTTGCCACAAATGAATACGTTTTCAGTATCTTCAATGCTGATGCCATGTACAATTTTATCCCCTACAAAATTGCTGAAGTTGGTTATCTGGTTGAGGGTAAGAATAGGCCCTTTCTCGGGCATCAGGTCAATGACACTGTTGTCGTATACCACCAAAAGCACCTTACTACCGGGTACATAAGTCAAAATTTTGGCCTGGGTATTGCTCAAGCCTTGTACCCGGGTAATTTCCTCCAAAGAAAAATCTACTTTATCAATGGCCAGAATAGACTCTTCAGCAGCATAGTACACCTTGTCCACACTTTGGGTAACGTACCTTCCAGTTCGCAAGGGCAAGAGTGTTCTCCATTGGCCAATGGCCAGTGTGCTGGTATCAACCTGGCCAGCCAGTCCTGTACTGATTAATAGGAGGAGTAAAACGATATGGCGCATCAGTTGTAATTTGAAGTTATTCTTTTTTTCGGTTGTTTTTGTACAATCCACTGCTTTCCAGGTACTTCAATACGGGGTCTGTGACCAAATACTGAATCGGCAGGCCATTGGCAATGCTCTCTCGAATATAACTGGCCGAAATCTGCATTTGGGGTACTTTATCAAACACCCTGACCTGCGGATGGTTTTCGAGTTCTCCCAAGGCATAGCCTGGCCGATTGTATACGTAAAGCTCAAAATCCCGCAGAATCAATTCGTAATTCTTCCACTTGTTGAGGGTGGGCAAATTGTCACCCCCCATGATCAGTACAAATTGCTTTTCAGGATGGCGTTCCCGCAAGTAGGTCAAGGTATCAATGGTGTAAGAAGGTTGCAGCAAGGAAAACTCAATATCGCTGGCCCTCAGTTTAAGGTTGTCGTCGATGGCAATGCGCACCAGATGCAGGCGATCCTGATCTCGAGCCAGAGATTGCTTGGATTTGAGTGGATTTTGTGGTGAAACTACCAGCCAAACCTCCTTGAGATCCGTTTGAGTCGCCATGTAGTTGGCGATAATCAAATGGCCAATATGCACCGGATTGAAGGATCCAAAAAAAAGACCAACTTTTGCATTTTTACTGGTACTCATCGGTTTTAAGATTCGCCTTATCTCAAAAATGTTGCTTCCGTTTTTTTCAATAGTCTTCTACTTGCCAGTAAAATGCTTCAGCATAATGACCTCTTGTTTGGTCAATTGCCGCACAAAACCCCGCGGTAAATCTTTTTTGGTGAGTCCACCCAAATAAACCCGATCCAACTTGAGTACCTCATAACCAAGGTGAGAAAAAATGCGGCGCACTATCCGGTTGCGCCCAATATGGATGGTGATGCCCACTTCGTTGTGGGGCCGCTCCACGATGAATTCAGCACTGTCTACAGGGGCAAGTCCATCTTCTAGTTCCAGTCCAGCCTGAATTTTTTTCAAGTCTTCATTGGAGATGTTCTTATCCAGCGTAGCGTGGTATATCTTTTTCATCTTGTAACTGGGATGGGTCATCTTTTGCGCCAATTCACCATCATTGGTGAGCAAGAGCAAGCCCGTAGTATCGCGATCCAGTCGACCCACCGGAAAAACCCTTTCCTCTACCCGATCGGCAACCAAATCCAGTACCGTTTTGCGGCCTTTTTCATCCGCAGTGGTCGTAATGACGTTTTTGGGTTTATTCATCAGGTAGTATACCCGCCGAATTTCTGGCCGGATTACCTTGCCTTTGTATTTAACGATATCTTCTACCTTGATTTGGTAAAAAGGCTCAATAACCACTTCTCCGTTGATCGTAACATGGCCCTGCTTCACCAACTCGGCAGCCTCTCTGCGGGAAGCAATGCCGCAATGCGCAACGAATTTATTGAGCCGCATGCCCTCGGTCGATTCTGGAACGGTAGCCGGACGACGATCTACTTTTTTTTTGGAAAGCACCGGTTTTCGGCGCAACTGTTTTGCCATGAAGACTTTGATTAAAAAGATTCAGGGTTTAGGTGCATCAACGCCTAAACCCTGACAAAATTAAAACAAAAACAACACACTAAGGGGCGATAAAAAAATAAGTGATCATTTTGCCAGAGGATTAGATAAGTAAACGTTTCATTTCAAGTGTCTTATCTAATCCTCTGGCTCAGGAAAAATGATCACTTATTTTTGCCCCACTACTAAGTGCTGGAACTTAATTAAAGAGGCATTAAAAATTTACCCGACCATAACGTTCACCATTGTTGTATTTTACGATGAAGGCCAAGGTGAATCCTTTCTTTTTCACTTCAGTCAAAGCCCGTTTGGCATCGTCTTTGGTATAAAACGTTGCGACCAATACGCGGGTCAGTTTTTTGCTGATGATGGTCTCCGTTTGCAGGTTGCCCAAGGCTGAAAGTGGGGAATACCGCTTGTCATCTGCCCGGAAATTGCTCAAGGCTACCAACTGGATTTTGAAGTATTCACCTTCATACCGGGGCGCATCGGTTGCGTATTCCTCCTTATCTGCTGGGCCCGATCCGCGTGCCGTATAAGTACCGCCGCTAGGATTTAGGGTACCAGGAGGGTTCTTCCCTGGGTTGGTATTGGTACCTCCGGGATTGCCACCTGGATTTCCGTTCCCTGAGGGATTGTTGTCAATAGGATTGGTATTTACCACGCTTCCCCCCAATCTAACCAACATCAGGGGTTGGCCATAAGGCTGCCCGCTGGGATTGTCGGTTACAAACGTGTAAGCGCCTGTGGCATAGCCTTGTGCGGTAATTTCTACGCGAAACTTGCGGTTGGGCAGCAATTCCAAATCATACGTGCTGGAAGTGAACTCACGGTTCAGCAAAATTGATTCTGATTCATCGGCACGGACTTCGTTCAGGGTAAGGATGTACTTGTTGATGGGTTCGCCTGTTTCCTGGGCAAATACACTGCCCTGCAACTTGGCAACGACCAGTTTATTTTTGATTTCAAAAATATCGTCGTCTTTGGTTGTCAGTTTTTCGCCAGGTACGACGCGGTTAGAAACCAGAAAACCACCATCTCCATCTGTTTGCTTGATGTAATAATAATCGTCGGCAGGTGAGTTGAACGGTAAACCGAGGTTTTCGGCTGGTGCCCAATTGCTCATTTCACCTTTTGCGGAAAAAATGTCGAATCCACCAATGGAAGTCTGACCATTGGAGGCGAAATACAACAGTCCTTCACCTGAATTGAAATAGGGCGTCATTTCATCACCCAGGGTATTAATGGATGGGCCAAGGTTGACCGGGTTTGAAAAAGCATTCCCAGTTGCGCTCATTGGGCGATCCACATACCACAAGTCCATTCCACCCCGACCGCCGGTGCGGTTGGAAGCGAAGTACAATATTTCTTTGCCCCCACTTTGTACCACGTTTGGTTGGGTAGCCGTAGTGCCTTTGGCGTTGATCGATTCAGGAAGCATTTCGGGAGCAGACCAACCTGTAGCTTGTTTGCGGATCACATAAATCTCGCAGCGGGTAGTCCGGTTGTCGAAAGTTCCCGCCGCATCACAGATGGTAAAATAAAACCGTTGTCCATCCGGTGTTAAAGAACCATGGCAGTATTGTCCTTTGGAGATAACTGGGAAATTATCAGGCGTAGCCCCTTTGCCCCAGGCATTGTCAGCCAGTGAAGAGCGATAAATCCGCGCAGTTCCGCCAATAGTAGAAGAGAAATAAAGCAATCCTTTGTCGATGGGCAGCGGAGCAAACTCATTGTCGCTGGTGTTGATTCCAGCACCGGCATGGTTGATTTCAACCCCTTGTTGGGCTTGAGCTGGAAGCAATTTACCCAATTCACAACCTTGAATTTCGGATTGTACGATGTCTTCCAAAACGGCTTTGCCTTCGCCGTTGTAATTGTCGCGAAAATCGCTGAATGCTTTGGACGCTTTGTCGTATTGCCCATCCTGCTTGAGGCTGCGGGCGTATTTGATACCAACCAAAGGAAATTGGTCGTTTTTGTCCTTTACATTGACGTATGCATCAGAAGCTTTGCGGTAATTGCGCAGCAAATAGTAAGCTTCGCCAGCTTTAAATGCCGCTTCCGGTTTCTTGCCTTTCTGCCAGGATTTCTCAAAGAGGTCGGCAGCTTGCACGTAGTTTCCTTTGGTGAATGCTTCTCCGCCCTGTTTCATTAATTTTTTTGCGCTCTGCGCATTCAGGGAGCAGATGAGACTTAAATTCAACAGTACAAAAACAAGCTTTTTCAACATAGTGTGTCATTTATCCCACGAAACCATTCGTGGGTTTTGTTAAAACCTATGAAGTAATTGGTTAATGACTTCCGGGTAATGTTTGTGTTCTAATTGTAGGACTTTCCGGGCAATGTCTTCCGGAGCATCCGTGGGTGAAAGTTGACAGCGGGCTTGGAAAATAATTTGACCTTCGTCGTAGTGGTCATTTACAAAGTGGATCGTAATGCCACTTTCGACTTCATTTGCGTTTTTTACAGCTTCGTGAACATGCATCCCATGCATCCCTTTGCCTCCGTATTTGGGCAACAATGCCGGGTGGATGTTGATGATTTTCCCTATGTATGTTTCAACCAAATATTGTGGTACGAGCCACAAAAATCCTGCCAAAACGACCAGGGTAATCTCGTATTTATTCAACACCGACAACACATCTTCTGTTTCATAGAACGTTTGGCGTTGAATAACTATTGAATCAACCCCAAAACTTTCAGCAATTTTTAACACTCCAGCATCAGATCGGTTGGAAACCACCAATTGTACACTTACATCGTTCCGATCTGCAAAGTATTCCATGATCTTCCGGGCATTTGATCCCGAGCCGGATGCAAAAATGGCAATGTTTTTCACCTCTCACTTTATTTCCGTGAAGATACAACAAAATTTGCGTTAAAAACAATAATGCGGCAATAGCAATTTGGTTACATATTTAGACGAATTTTCCTTCAAACACAAGTCTTTTGAGGTAGAAATTATAAAAAAAGACAATTCCTGAAGTCAGGATTTTGGCGAGAAGGGTTTTATCCTGAAGGAATGGCACCTCGTGGTCAAACAAATAAATGAGTCCGGTACTAATCGTCAACCCACCCAGAGAGACAAGTACAGACCAGCGAAACGCCGACCAGACTGATCGGTTGAGGTCAAAAACATAGCGCCTGGCAATCAGGAAATTAATAAGTACGCCTACTGCATAAGCAGGGGGTTGCGCTTGAACTGGGGCAAATGCCAGATATTTTGTCAAACTAAAAAAAACCGCGTAATCTACTGCCGTAGCAATACCCGCTGAAGCAGCGTATTTCAGCTTAAGTCCCAGTAAGGTTTTTAATTGATCAACGAGCGCCATTGGCCAGGTTTTCTTGCTCAAAGAACGCCAATACCTCCGCCCAGTTATTGACCCGAGTAAATTCGGTTTCACTGATGTTGTGTGGAGCGGTAAACAAAAGTCCTTTACCGCTGAAGGTGCGCAGGTTAAAGGCGTGATCATCAATCAGGTAATCGGTAAGGATGATGCTTTTATCGCCACAAAAAACAAAGTTTTTCCAGCTAATGGAAGGAAAATGGCGCAAAAGCCAATCGTATTTGTCTTCAAAGCTATTGCGAAATTCCTGGGCTGCCGTCACAAAAAATATTTCATAACCTTGATCCATCAAGGTTTGAATGCCCGCCTGAGCACCGGGGATGAGTTGCAAATCGGCGAAAAAACCTTTCTCGAACAAGGCCTGGCGCAAGTTTTCGCCGCCAGGCAATTGATACAATTTTTTTCCAAGGTGTTCTTCTTCACTTGGCCTTCGACCATTGAATTGCTCAAACAAAGTCAAAAATTTGGGCAAGACATCGGCAACGACCTCGTCCATGTCTACGGCAATGCGTTTCATGTTTGGGTTGATTTAGAGATGTAGAGACGCGATGCAGCGCGCTTAATAGACCACGCGACCACACCATCAACAATGGCGCAAAGTAGTGGGGCAAAAATAAGTGTTCATTTTTTTTAAGCCAAAGGATTAGATAAGGCACTTGAAATGAATCGTTTACTTATCTAATCCTCTGTCAAAATGAACACTTATTTTTTTATCGCCCTAAAGATCCCTAATTCATCGAGAAATGCAAGGCCATTTCTGCAGTATTGTGAAACAGCAATTCTGAAATATAAGGATGCATGTAGTCGCTTAAAGGCAATTGAGCAATGGTTTCCATTACTTCAAATTCTGAATCTGCGTCCATGATTACCCACAGCACCGAGCGATCCAATGCCAAGGAATAGGAACGGATCTTGCCTTCGGACATCAGGTAATCTACCGTGCTTCTTTGCTCTGGAATCAAAGCGAGAAACTCTTCCGATAGGCTTTCCGGGAGCTCAAACTCCACCATGTAAGATCGTTTCATAAGTTTTGTAGGGTTTTGAGTTAAGTCCTAGTTTTTTGGGTCTTGAGTTGCACTCAAAACCTAAAACTTTAAACCTGCAGCTCTAAACTGAATCTAAGCACTCTTTTGAACGAAAAACTGTGACTATCGTTACATAAACCGCAGTAAAGTTTCCTCTTTATACGAAAAATACCCACTTAGAGTAACTTCTTTCGGCAAAATGTACACTCTTTGATCGAAAAATTGCAGTTTTTAAGTCACAAGTTTTCCACATGATTTCAAAACCATGCAATAACACACTATAGCATTATGTTTCATACAACAAATTCAGTTCCATCTCGGTTTAACTGACTAAATGACATTTTTAACACAATGAAGGTGTATAAACCTGACAATTAAACCTATTTTTGTACCGAGACAACGACAATGCTGTCAAGCGCTTATTCTGAACCTAATCAACATTTCCATGGGACGCATCAAACACATTTTGTTTTTCAGTCTTTTGCTCAACTGTGCTGCGTTGATCGCACAAAGCAACAACAGTTACTACACCATTCTGGTCGGCACCTTCTCCGGCAATCGCCCGGAAAACTACAAAACAGTAGAGAATTTGGGCTTTTTGTTTGCCAAAGAACGCACCAATCAGGTTTTTGACGTCTACATCGGCGGATACGACACTGCCCTGGAAGCTGCAACAATCCTGGATCAAGTGAAAAAAACCGGGTTTTCGGCTGCCAAAATCCAACAGTACGTTGTACGCGACAACCAATCGGTTACTTCCATTCAAATTGCCAGCTTTGATGCCGCTACGCCAGTAAACTGGGCGCGCTACCAGCAGTTGAACGGCGACCTGTATGTCATTCCCAATGCCGATGGTGCAAAATTGCTAACTGGATTTTATCCTAGCCTGGAAGCAGCCAGCAAGGAATTGCCCCGCATTCAGGCCTTTGGCTTCGCCGATGCTTTTGTGCGCACTGCTCATCCTACTTTTTTGCACCAGATTGGTGGATTTGAGACTGGAACTCCGCCCAAAAACATCAGTGCTACTGCCCAAATTGGCCCCAAAAAGACCAACGTCAACGTAGCCAAACCGACTTTGAAGCCTCAACCTACGTTTTTACCCGTAGATTACCAGTTGAATCAAAGCAACAATAACAATACGGCAGCCAACATTCCGGGAGTGAACAATGTACCTGCTGGATATTCTACCGTGCCGCCGCCAAATGCAAATACCAACGCCCGTAACGCTCCAGCAGGCAATGGCCAATTCAAGTGGGACAATCCTGGCACCAACACGACTACCGCCAAAGGTGCCAATCAGATCCCAGTGTCTTACGAGGCTTCCAACAACAGCAACAATAGTGCCAACGGAAACCCTCCGAGCTACAACTACAACAATGCACCAAGCACAAAAGGAGGAAACGTTCAGCCTGGAAATACAAACAACAATCAAGTCAACCCGCTCAATGCGGCTCCAGTAGCCATTTATCGGGCATCCGTCAAAGACTTGCAACAGGCCATGGTGCAAGAAGGGGCTTACCGCAATGCGGTGGATGGGTTTTACAATCCAACGGTTGAACAAGCCTGGAACCAATTCCAAAGTCGAAACCGGATCATGTCGCGCTACAAAGCCCTGGTGAAAGAAGGCCCAGATCAACCTGATACCGAAAACAGCAAGCTCAACAAAATGCTGAACCAGCTGGACAAGGACGCCAACCCTAGTGCGAGCCTGGTCAGCATCAATCACCCCTTGTCCAAGGCTTATTTGGCTTACTATAGCTTCACTACCCGTGGACCCGGTTTTGAACCCAACAACTACATGAATACCGCCATTCGGGATGTATTCTCAACGCGCAATGTGGGCAATCAGATCAGTTTTGACAGCCGGGCAGTGTACACTTATGTTGACCTCCGGCAAGTGATGCTGCACCTGTATTACTTGCATGCTGCATTGGGACAGGAATATCCTTTGCCATGCTGGCTCAATGACAAGCATCCGCAGGAAAGTGCCGAAGTGCAGGGCTTGTTCAACGCTTCTTCTTCTTTGCCACTGCCAACGCAAGCTTGCGACGATCAGGAACCCCAGCAAGAAGAAGTAGGTAAAGTACTGCAATTGCTATCTGAAGACATTGGCGTAGAGCAACCCAACGAAACCCTTCTGAAGCAGGCCAACGAACACCGCGCACTGCTTTTTGCAGGCAAAATTCAGCTTTCTGCCAACGATCAAACCCAACTCGATACTTGGTCACTTGAATTGATGAACAAACTCAACATCTGGGCAGCACAGGACCCGCTGCACGGAGAACTGGTTCGGGCGTTCCGGGTCGTTTTTTACCAAACTCAGGTAGAACTGGAAAATCATTTTATGAATCAGGGGCTGCCAGTACCTCAGGCACGATACCTGGCCTTGGCCATTCAGCATACACTGACCAGCCCCTATTTGAAACGGTTTGAATAGGAGCGCTTGGCTAGCATGCCATTGATAGGCTAATAGACTTGACCACGAAGGTTTCCACAATTGGGTCTTCGTGGCCATTTTTATGCCCTCAAAACCCCAATCCACTCCCATTCACTTTCAGCCACTTCTCCTTCTCCTTGTATTCCGGCATGGCTTGTGACACCAACGCCCAAAAGCGATCCGAGTGGTTCATTTCGATCAGGTGGGCCAGTTCGTGGATGATGACGTAGTCTACTACATCGGCAGGAGCAAAAAGCAGGCGGGTCGAAAAATTGAGATTGCCCGTGTTGGAGCAACTGCCCCAACGCGAACTCGTATTTTTGAAATTGATGCTCTTGATGGATTTGGAAAAATAAAGGCGGTTGAGTTCTTCCACGCGGCGAGAAAATTCAGGCAGAAAATCTTTGGCAACCACTCGACTCAGCAAGGTGGCTGCGGCTTTGTTGCGCTCTTCGGTACTGACTGAATGTACCAGGTTCAATTGAATGTAGCGATTGGGGTGGAGCTTGGCCGAGTGACTGGCCCGTTCTTCCAGGCTGATGCCAATGCTATAGCGGCGAGATCCTACTTGCAAAGTGTCACCGTCTGCGTAATTTTTGCTGACAAAGCGTTGAATGAAGTCCGGCTTGTCTTGGTGCAATTGTTTGGCCCAGGTTTCAAACCAGGTCCAGGCGCGTTGTTCTTCACTTTTGATCAGGCGCTTGGGTAAACGCAATATGAATCCATCCTTTCCGGTAGCAGCCCGAAAAGATGTCCGGCGCTCACGAATCACCTTGACCGGAATGTGGTAACCATCTAGGGTAATCGAAGCAGGAAACAACATGGTTGTTCAATAATCATTATCCAATATCCAATATCCAATATCCAATTTCCACGCGGGTGTACATTCATGATTAAGCTCTATTCTCATTCGCGGATGCAGGCTTCGAAACCTACACCCGTGAGAAAAAACTTGGACTAATCATGAATCCAAGCTCGCGTGGAAATTGGACATTGATTATTGGATATTGGACATTGAAAAAAATCACCCCATTTTCTGGGCAATATCCTTCATCACATCTACCAATACCTGTACACCTTCGAGTGGCATGGCGTTGTACATCGAAGCGCGGAAACCACCTACCGAGCGGTGCCCCCGAATGCCATCGATGCCCACAGCTTTGGCAGCGGTATCAAAAGCCTTGTCAACTTCTTCGTTGATGGCCAGGAAAGTGGGGTTCATCAACGAACGGTCTTCTTTGACGGTAACCGTGCCATGAAACAGTGGATTGGCATCCAATTCGTTGTAAAACAAGTCCCCTTTGGCCTGGTTGTGTGCTTCCATTGCCGTAAGGCCACCTTGCTCCTTGATCCATTTCAGGGTCAGCATCGATACGTAAATCGCGTACACTGGAGGGGTGTTGTACATGCTGTCGTTTTCGATGTGCGTGGTGTATTGCAACATTGAAGGAATCGTACGGGTTACTTTGCCCAACAAGTCTTTGCGCACGATAACCAACGTCGTTCCTGCAGGCCCCATGTTTTTTTGAGCGCCAGCGTAGATCAATCCAAATTTTTCAACCGGGATGGTGCGGCTAAACATGTCGGAAGACATATCGCATACAATCGGCACTTCGGTATCTGGCCACCAGTGGTACTGCGTACCGTAGATGGTGTTGTTGCTGGTCAGGTGTAAGTACTTCGCGTACGCTGGCACTTCCCATCCCCGAGGGATGAAGGTGTAGTTTTGATCTTTGGAAGAAGCCAGGGTCTCTATTTTACCAAAATTTTTGGCTTCTTTGGCTGCTTTATCCGCCCAACTGCCCGTATTGACGTAGCAAGCCGTTTCGTCTTCATTGAGCAAATTCATCGGCGCCATGAAGAACTGGGAGCTGGCTCCACCAGAAAGGAACATGACTGCGTATTCATCGCTGAGGTTCAACAGCTCGCGTACCAGTTGCTCAGCTTGAGCAGCAATGGCGATGAAGTCTTTGCTGCGGTGGGAAATCTCTAAAATAGAAAGGCCGCTATCGTTGATGTTTAAAACGCCACGGGCAGCTTCTTCAAGGACTGAGGCTGGCAGAATGGCTGGTCCAGCGCTGAAATTGTGCTTCTTCATTGGGTGTGAGAATTTTTTAGTGGTGCAAAAATAGTTTTTCTCAGTGGTGCGTGCTGGGAAAAAATGGACGTTTTGCAGCTTTTTTTACGACGGGAAAGATTCTAACCAGGCTTTTCCACTTTGAACTTTGCTTCAAACACGATATATTTGAATAAAATTGGTGAAGATGACCCTTACTGCTGTTGCCAAACCAAAGGAAATACCTGCTTACCTCATCTACGAGCTAGATGAAGGCATGCCCATCTATTACAAAGGTTACCGTGATGTATTATTAGGCCAAAAAAACCCTGAAGAAGTTATGGCAGATAGCACACTGCAAGCGTGGCTCAAAATGGAACTCGGTTCGATTATCAGAGCCTTACTTTCTTCTCTTTACATTATTACTGGCGGTGAGCAAGGTTTACAGCTTGGCAAATCAAAAACCAGAGCCGCTGATTTAGCGATTTTCACCAAAGAAAACTTCGTACTCAGCACCAAGTACTCCGCCAATCCCCCCGAAATAGCCATTGAAATCGATACCAAAGCAGATCTAGATTCTCCCGGCGCAACCATTGATTATTTTGACCGCAAAAACCAGCAACTCCTGGCCTTTGGTGTAAAAAAAATCATCTGGATTTTTACCGATGCGCAAATCGTTAAAGTCATTCTCCCCGGTGAAGAAATCCAGACTTTTGCCTGGGAAGAAGACGTACCCGTAATGGATGGAATCCATTTCAACCTCCAAAAAATCATGGATCAGCTGAAAGCGGAATAGTCTAGGCCGCATTAAAAGGGTTTAATTCACTTACCATCGATGATTTTGTGGGCTGCCATAATTGATCATTCGCCTTTTATCGCTAATTTTGATCCTCTGAGAGCATGTTTAACCATACTCCATAACGTAAAAAAATCAATATGAACACGATTTCAATTCGTACTGGCATCAGCATGTTGTTGTTGGTGCTTGGCGTTTGGGCTTGCGGCGGCCAAGATCAAGCAGGGGAGCAAAAAGAAAAGGCGGAAAGCACCGAAGCTGCTGTAGCGCCGGCTACTGAACCAACCGCAGAAGGTAAAGAATATTCCGCCAAATACCAGTGCCCCATGCATTGCCCTGGTAGTGGCAGCGAAACATATGGCAGCTGTCCGGTTTGTGGCATGCATTACATGTACAATCCGAATTTGCCCGATGCAGAAGCAATCAATAAAAAGCTGTTTAAGGAAAATCCGCAAAAGAAACCTGTGGAGTAACTTGACTTTTTTGCCCTGAAATACCACCCTTTATTCCTTAGTATGACGCAAAAATTGATTGGTTGCAATGAAAAGATTATTCAACCGGGTCAACAACCTGAAGCTAAAGAAACGCTTGGAAGAAAGCGATGAACAACGCACAACGCTTTCATTTTACAAGTACCACCAGTTGGAAGATCCTCAAGCCTTTCGGGATCAGCTCTACCTGCAATTGAGCGAATGTGAGGTACTGGGGCGCATCTATGTGGCCCACGAAGGGATCAACGGGCAAATGTCGGTGCCAACCGAGCAGTTTGAGGCATTCAAAACCACACTGTACAGCATTCCATGGCTGGACGGTGCGCGCCTGAACATTGCCGTGGAAAAAGAAGGCAAGTCTTTTTTTAAGCTCACCATCAAGGTGCGCGAAAAAATTGTGGCCGATGGACTAAACGATGCGAGCTTCGATGTGACCAAGCGGGGCAAACACCTGCGCGCCCCCGAAGTCAATGCCTTGCTCGATGATCCTGAAACGATTGTGGTAGACATGCGCAACCATTATGAAAGCGAAGTGGGCTATTTTGAACGCGCCATTCGCCCCGACGTGGAAACTTTTCGCAAAGCGCTGCTCCTGGTAGAAGACCTGTTGAAGGAAGACCGCGACAAAAACATTGTGATGTACTGCACCGGAGGCATCCGCTGCGAAAAAGCCAGCGCCTACTACCTCCACAAAGGATTCGACAACGTATTTATGGTAGACGGCGGCATCATCGAGTATGCCCACCAATGTGAGCAGCAAGGCTTGCCCAACAAATTCATTGGCAAAAACTTCGTATTTGACGAGCGCATTGGCGAGCGCATTTCCGAAGAGGTGGTTGCCCACTGCCATCAATGCGGCAAAATCTGCGATAACTACAAAAACTGCTCAAATGACGCTTGCCACGTACTCTTCATTCAATGCGAAGAGTGCGCGGTCAAATGCCAAGCCTGCTGTTCAAAAGAATGTGCCGATTTTTCGCAGCTGCCTGCTGAAGAACAAGAAAACTTGAAAGGTACGATGGAATTCAACGGAGCGAGATTTGGAAAAGGACGCTACCGGGCATTGATAAAAAAAAACCAGCAATAGTGTTTTTTTTGCAAATTCAGAACATTATGTAGTTGGCAACATTCCCAATGTTTTTTGAAAGTCTCTTATCTACACCACCTGATCGTATGTACCCTAAAATCACCCACTCGACGATATATGGCCTAACGCAGCTTGCCCGTTTACCAGATTGTAGCTACTTTACTGTAAATAAAATCAATGGTCATGATGACTCGACAACTTTTAGCTACAATCACCTGCTTGCTGATGGTCACTAGCACGCCTTTTTTATTGCTTTCCCAAGACGATATGGCGTACAAGGTGCCGCCCAAAACCGTCTCCGATTTGTTGCTGGCCAAACCTGCGTCCAGCGTCAATGTAAACGAAAAAGGAGAGTGGATGCTCCTTACCGACTACAACAGCTATCCCTCGGTAGAGGAATTGGCTCAACCCGAATTGCGGATTGCCGGTTTGCGCATCAACCCAAAAAACTATGCACCAAGTCGCCAAAACTTCATCAACAACCTGTACCTCAAGAACATCACTACGGGCAAAGAATTAAAAATCACCGGCTTGCCCACGCCACTTTTTGCAGGCAATGTAAGTTGGAGCCCCAACGATAAAAAAATTGCTTTTACCCAAACCACTACCGACAGGGTTGATCTTTACGTCATTGATGTGCCTACTCAAAAAGCTGTAAAAGTCAACAAAACGGCGTTGAATGCGCTATTGGGGGCTACTTACCAATGGTACGATGACAATACCTTGCTGTACCGCACTACTTTGGCTCCGGCCTCAAGTGCGCCCCCCAAACCCCTCATGCCCAAAGGCCCGGCAGTACAAGAGAGCTACGGCAAGGCTTCTCCCCGACCCACCTTCCAGGACTTGATCAAAAGCCCACACGATGAGCAATTGTTTGCGTTTTATGGCACTGCACAATTGGTGAAAAATGTGAATGGGGTGGAAACCAAAATTGGCCAACCTGCCATTTATGCCAACATCGATGTTTCGCCAAATAAAAATTACCTGCTCATCCGCACCTTGAAAAAACCATTTTCTTATACCGTTACTGCTTTTGGTTTTCCTGCTACCGTAGCCATCACCGATCTTGCGGGCAAAATGGTCAAAAACCTGGTGGAATTGCCCTCCGCTGAAACGGCTCCAAGTGGCCGCGACAACGTACAAAACGTACCCCGGGGCATCGAGTGGCGCGACGACGAAGCTGCTACCATCGTGTGGTGCATGCCTTTGGACAGTGGATTGATGCGAAAAAAAGTGGACTTTCACGATGCGGTATATGCCCTCAACGCACCGTTTACGGGAGAAGCCAAGGAACTGTTCAAAACGGAATTGCGCTATTACAATACCGCTTGGGGCAACTCCAGTCTGGCCCTCGTTTCAGAAGGCCTCGGCAGTAAGCAAATGGTGCGCACCAATCGCTTCAATCCTGGTACTGGCGAATTGAGCAAATTGATGGAGCGCAATACCACCGACGCATACAGCAACCCCGGCAACCCGGTCACCACCTCCAACGCCTACAACCGTCAGGTTATCCAAACCATCGACAACGGCAACAAAATCCTGATGAACAATCCCACTGGTGCTTCGCCCAAGGGAGATTTGCCATTTTTGGCCGTATTTGACCTCAATTCCAAGAAAAGTGAAATCCTCTGGCGTTGTCCCGAAGGTTCATTTGAATCGGTTATCCGGGTTTTGGACTCCGATAAGTTGACCTTGCTCACCCGGCGAGAAAACGAAACCACCATGCCCAATTACTGGCTGAAAGACCTGAAACTGCGCATTGCCGACCGGCAGATCACCAGTTTTGCCAATCCATATCCACAATTGGAAGGGGTTAGTAAGCAGAAAATCAGCTACAAACGCGCCGACGGCGTAGACCTGACCGGAGACCTGTACTTGCCCAAAGGGTACGATGCCAAACGCGACGGCCCCTTGCCCACCCTGATTTGGGCTTATCCCGCAGAGTACAACTCAGCAGCGGATGCTGCCCAAATTCGCGGCAGTGAACACCGCTTTACTTTGTTGAACTGGGGTTCACCCATCTATTATGTAACCCAGGGTTATGCGGTACTCAACAACGCTGAAATGCCCATCGTGGCTACCTCCGCGGATAAAAAACCCAACGATGACTTCATCGATCAGCTCAAAATGAATGCCGAAGCGGCCATTGGTAAACTATCAGATCTAGGCGTTGGCGACAAAAATCGCATGGCGGTGGGTGGCCACAGTTATGGGGCATTCATGACCGCCAACTTGTTGGCCCACACCAACTTGTTCAAAGGGGGTATTGCCCGCAGTGGTGCTTACAACCGCACGCTTACGCCATTTGGTTTTCAAAACGAAGACCGGACGTATTGGGAAAATCCCGACTTGTACCACGAGATGAGCCCTTTCAGCTACGCCAATAAAATCAAAACGCCCATCTTGTTGATCCACGGAGATACGGACAACAACACGGGAACCTTCCCGATTCAAAGTGAGCGCATGTTCAATGCCATCAAAGGCCACGGCGGTACCGTGAAATACGTGAGCTTGCCTTACGAAAGCCATGGTTATGCTGGCCGGGAAAATATCCTGCACATGTTGGCAGAGCAATTCAACTGGTTGGAGAAATATGTGAAGTCTGCTCCGGCAGAAGGAACCAAAGCTGGGCTGAAGCCTTAATATTTAAAAGGAATGTTGCGAGGGAGCGCAAAGCTCCTTCGCAACATTTTTATGCCCTCATCTTGGCCACCAGCCACTCCACCAACAACCTTACCCCATAGGAACTGGCTGTTTTGTGGGGCAAAAATTCCGAATCGCCATACGCCACACCTGCAATATCCAGGTGCGCCCAGGAAGGATGCTCTTCGATAAATACTTCCAGAAACTTGGCAGCGCTGATGGCGCCCGCAGCTGGTTTTCCGCTGAAATTGCGCAAATCTGCTACATCCGATTTCAGTTCATCTTTGTACACATCCCACAAGGGCAAGCGCCACATCCGTTCGCCGCTGGCGTCGCCAGCTTGCGCCAGCGCATCGGCCAAGGCATCGTCGTTGGCAAAGAAACAAGCTGCATGTGTTCCCAAAATCCGGGCTGCACTTCCAGTGAGGGTAGCCAGATCCACGATAGCGTCCACCTTGTAGTTGCGTACGAGATACGACAAGGCATCAGCCAAAATCAAACGGCCTTCTGCGTCGGTATCGGTTACTTCAATCGTTTTGCCATTGTAAGATCCAATCACATCACCGGGTTTAAGGGATTCGGCATCTACGCTGTTTTCGGTAGCAGGCGCAATGCCAATGAGGTGAAACGGCAGGTTTAACCTGGCCGCCACTTCGATGGTGCCGAATACGGCTGCGGCGCCACTCATGTCGCTCTTCATGTGGTGCATGCTGGCCGAAGGTTTGATCGAAATTCCGCCCGTATCGAAGGTGACTCCTTTTCCAACTAAACCAATGGTACTCAGTGCGGGTTGGCTGGGTACGTACTCCATGACCACACAAACCGGGGGCTCGGGGCTGCCTTGATTGACCGCCAGCAACGCATGGAATCCTTCTGCCTCCAATTGGGCTTTTTCCAAAACTCTTACCGAGAAATTCCCGCGTACTCCGGCTGCCTGGGCAAAAGTTGCCAATTGGGCAGGGTACTTTTTGTTTCCAGGGGCATTGATCAGGTCAAAAACCGCAAGTTGCGTTTCGGCAATGACCCGGCCCCGTTCAACGGCGTTGGCTACCGCAGCCTGGTCAAAATCAGCAGGCAAATAAAAAGTCAAACTTGCTTCTGCCGTGGCAAGTGGATGCAGATCGGATTCGGTGGTTTTGTATTTTCCGGCATCATAAGTCCCCAGGTACAAGCCATTGACCAGCGCTTCGATGCAAGAATGTTGTTGTACTTGATCGAGCGTACATTGTTCGAGGTAGATGTCCAAGTGAGTCGACAACTTGTTTTTTTGCCGGGCCGAAAACAGGCGAGCTGCCTTCAGGAAATCGGGAAAACTCCCGGAACTCCCCAATCCAAGCAAAAAAACCTTGCCCTGCTGCCCGTATAAAACGAGGGTTTCCCCAACTTCTGCTTTAAAATCATGGAGCGCTGCCCCCATCGACAGTCCCAACTGATTTGCGATTTTTTCAAGGCCTTGTTGCCATTCGCCTTGATTGTTGCTTACAGGGATCAATATTTGCTGTGCGCCCCCGACCCAACCACTCTGCCAATTTATTCTCATTTTCCCGAACTGAACTTTACCTGTTTACCGATGAATTTGTTGATGTTTCACATCGGTTCCTTAGAGGTCATTTGAAATAAAAAATTGCCTTAAACCTGGGCTATTGTGCCAGATTTTCAGATTGACCGTAAAAATAAAGGAAAGATGGTATTTTTAAGGGATAAATGGTATTTAGGACAGTTTAGGCTAATTTCTAACAAATACATCCACGATGACGAAGCCACTTTGGGGCATTGACCTGGGAGGAACCAAAATAGAAGGCGTAATTCTCAAGAGTAAAGAAGACCCGCAAGTACTGACTCGGCTGCGCATTCCCACCGAAAAAGAACAGGGCTATCAACACATCATCAACCAAATCGGGACTTTGATTGAGTTGATGAAAAAAGAATCCGGCTTGCAACCAACCTCTATTGGAATGGGAACACCAGGTGCCCTGGATCCACTTACCCAAACCATGAAAAACAGCAATACCACCTGCATCAATGATATGCACTTCAAACGGGATTTGGAAGCGAGGCTCAATCTCCCTTTTGAATTGGCCAACGACGCCAATTGTTTCGCGGTAGCGGAAGCAAACATGGGCATTGTACAGGAGGTGATGCCGAATGCCCGAATGGTTTTTGGGGTCATCATGGGTACAGGAGTGGGCGGCGGATTGGTAATCGATGGCAAAGTCTGGAACGGGCGACAAGGCATCGGAGGAGAATGGGGACACAGTTTTCTGGACGAGTCAGGCGGCAAGTGCTACTGCGACAATGTCGGCTGCGTAGAAATGGTGATTGCCGGACCTTCTCTCGAACGTTTTTACCAATCCATTTCCGGCAACAACCTCGACATGAAGGAAATCATGGCACATTACCAGGCCAATACCGACCTGCACGCCACAGCTACCATTGAGCGCATGCTCCATTTTTTTGGAAAAGCCATGGCCAACCTGATCAATATTCTGGATCCCGATGTGATTGTATTGGGCGGCGGCGTGGGCAACATCGATTTGTTGTACACCGAAGGCATCGAACGCATCAAGCAATTTGTGTTCAACCCTCGACTGGATACGGTTATCCTCAAGCCCAAACTCGGGGACAGTGCCGGGGTTTTTGGCGCAGCGTTTTTAGTTGCTGATTGATTGAATTTAAAAAAAACACCTATGTCTCTGCGTTTTTTTCTGCCGATTCTCCTTTTTTGGAGTACTTCCATTTTGCTGAAGGCGCAAGTTCGCCCAGTCGATTGGTTGATCCATCCTGCTACTGCTAAAGCTCAGGTTTTGGTGCATCCCGATGGCAAAACCCTTGAACTCAACAACGGTTTTTTGCGCCGGAGCTTTCGCCTGCAACCCAATTTGGTTTGCTTTGATTACTACAACCTCAGTAGCGGGCAACAACTTTTGCGGGCCATCAAACCCGAAGCAAAGGTCTCCATCAATGGAAAAACCTATGCCATCGGCGGATTGTATGGCCAAAAGGAACAAGCCTATTTGTTGCCTGCATGGCTAGACGGTTTTACCGCAGGTGACAACGATTTTCAATTCCAATCCTATGCAATCAGCGACTTGCAGCCTTACCTCAAATGGAAATCAGCCACCTGGACGGGCAATCCTGCTCAAGCAAAGGGCAAAGTGTTGAGTTTGGTATTCAACCATCCTTCCCCGGCCTTGGCAGGGTTGAAGGTAACTGTGCATTATGCGCTGTTCGATGGATTGCCGCTGTTGTCCAAATGGGTCAGCATCGAAAACATCCAGTCAACCCGCAGCTACAAACTGGATCGAGTAATCAATGAAATTTTGGCAACGCCAGAAGAAGAAAGCGCGGTAGTAGGCAGTCCTGCCCAGATGAAAAAGCCCCAGGGCATTTACATTGAAACCAACTATGCCTTCAACAATGCCATGCGCTACGAAATCAGCGACCAAACCACCCATTGGAAAACGGATTCGAGCTATACCTCCCAGGTCAATTACAATTATGAAACGCCTTGCGTGCTGGAAGTGTACCCCGATTATGCACCGGGCATCGAATTGCAGGTGGGTGAAACCTTCCAGTCGATCCGTACCTATGAGCTGCTGATGGACAGCTACGACCGCGAGCGCCGTGGCCTGATGGTGCGCAAAATGTACCGCAGCATCGCGCCCTGGACGACCCAAAACCCCATTTTTATGCACCTAATCAGCAAAAACGACCAGGAAGTAAAAAATGCCGTGGATCAGTGCGCGGAGACGGGTTATGAAGGACTAATCCTGAGCTTCGGCAGTCATTGTCAAATGGAGGATACCAGTGCCGCTAATATTCAACGTTGGAAAACCCTGAGCGACTACGCACACAGCAAAAACATCCTGATTGGAAGTTATTCCCTGTTCAGCAGTCGCCGCATCAGCGAAGAAGACGATGTGATCAACCCCCGCACGGGCAAAACTGGTGGCGCTTTTTTTGGCAATGCGCCCTGTTTTGGCAGCAAATGGGGACTGGCCTACCTGGCCAAGCTCAAGTACTTCATGTCTAAAACGGGATTCAATATCTTTGAAAACGATGGCCCTTATCCTGGCGACAGGTGTGCCTCAACGACTCACCCCGGTCACCGCGGCCTCGACGACTCGCAATGGCGGCAGATGGAGCTCCAAAAAAGCCTGTACCATTGGTGCAATGAAAATGGTATCTATGTCAACGCCCCCGATTGGTACTTTCTAGATGGCACCCACAAGATTGCCTTGGGCTATCGTGAAGTAAATTTCTCTTTGCCACGGGCGCAGCAAAAGATCCTCAATCGGCAAAACATTTTTGATGGCACCTGGGAAAAATCGCCTTCCATGGGTTGGGGTTTTGTGCCCCTTACTGTGTATCAGGGAGGCGGAGCAGAGGCCGTGTTGGAGCCATTATCCGAACATTTGCAGGATTACGAGCAATTGATGGTGCAATATTACGGCGCAGGAATTCAGGCTTGCTATCGCGGTCCAAGGTTGTATGATACGGAACAGACCAAACAAACCGTGATTCGGATTGTAAAATGGTACAAACAATACCGCAAGATTTTGAACGCTGATGTGATCCACTTGCGCAGGCCCGATGGCCGGGATTGGGATGGCATTCTGCACGTAGACCCCAATTTGCCCGAAAAAGGACTGATGATGCTGTACAATCCGCTCAAAGTGCCGATCAAACGGAGCATTCAAGTGCCGCTTTATTATACCGGGTTGACCGAGAGTGCTGCATTTCGGGAAAAAGGAGGCAAACCGCTGCGTTTGAAGCTGAATCGGGCCTACGAGGCTACCCTACAAGTAGAAATTCCGGCAGAAGGCTACAATTGGTATGTAATTGAGAAATAAACAATCTCTAACTAACTCACATTTCGCAGCACTTAAACGTCCACCTAACCTAAAATATCTGTAGCAATGTGGGAAAGGCCTTATTGAAATCCCGATTTTGCGGAAGTGGAGGCGGGTCAAGCGAAAAACTGTTTGAGTCCCGACGCAGGAGGGACGAGTTTTTTTCGCGCCGCCGGAGCTTTCGCAAAATCGTAGGATTTCAATACAGCCTTGATTTTTTTGGTTACTTTTTGCATCAAGTATCTGGACAGAATTAAATGACAAATTGCCTATTTTTGCTGCTATGCCAAAAA
>NZ_JBBAKG010000077.1:0-30808 GCF_040403615.1 Haliscomenobacter sp.
TTTGTCACTTTTTGTCTGATACAAAAAGTAACCAAAAAAATCAAGGCTGTATTGAAATCCTACGATTTTGCGAAAGCTCCGGCGGCGCGAAAAAAACTCGCCCCTCCTGCGTCGGGGCTCAAACAGTTTTTCGCTTAACCCGCCTCCACTTCCGCAAAATCGGGATTTCAATAAGGCCTTTTCCGCATTGCTATGGAAATTTTTGATTAGACGAATATTTTAGGCGCTGCGTAATGTGAGTTTGTAACTGTAACTTTAAGACGCTAAAATCAGTATACACATGATTTCAATTCACGAAGTAATCCAACTTATTGAAGGATTCAGTCTGAGGGAAAGGCTGATCATCATCGAAGAAGTACTAAAAAACATCCGTGAGGATAAGTCCATCGAGTTGCCTAAAATCGAGACGCAACCTTCCATTATGTCTTTAGCCGGGATAATGGATGATGAGGAAGCCAGAGTTTGGTATGGCGCAGTGGAGGATGCCAGAAAAATAGATCAGAATGAGTAGTAGATATTTGCTGATTTTTTGAAATTCACAAATATAAAAAATACAATCTACTCCACTGATAACCCCTTTTCCTTGGATAACTAGCCGCTTTTGCCTTTCTTTGACGCGAAAAAGTTCAGGAGAAAGAAGGTACCTCAACTACACACAGCTCTCGGAACGCTAAAACTGTAAAGCAATGCTTTTCATAGACGAAAAAACCATCGACCTTGCCATTGACGCCATCAGTGATTCTGACGAGCGTTACGATGCCGCACTTGAATCCATCGAATCACAGCAAGCAGAATTGATGGCCTACATTTTTGGGGAAGACGAGGCTACCTTCAGCGATGAAGAAAAAGATTTTCTCCTTTACCTGTTGTTGATCATTTGGGAGGCCATTAGCCTGAAAGTCAAGCCCATTGTTCCCATTACCTCTGCCGCGCTTGCCGAAGCCGAAGAAGGCACCTGGGAAAGTATGGAAGCCAACGTTGGCAAGAAATTCCGCGAAAGACTGGACGAATTCTTTGAAGAAACCAAGCAGGAAGACTTGCTCGCTTTCATCGAAGATGCACTGTTGGACGACGAAGAATCACCCGTGAGCAAAGAAGGCCGCGAACCCATGTTTGTGATGCTGAAAGCAGTGATTGATACGATTGATAAGTTGAATTAAGGATTTTATTTTCTGTTTGGCGTGTAAGGAGAAGACTAAAAATACAAATGGAGCGTTTGTACTAGAGAAAAAAAAAGCCGGTTCTCCCCCCTAAATTGGAACCGGCCCTAAATATTCATTCAGGTTTACTTCCGAAATTGATGATTGGTTTGGGCAATACATTTACTACTTCAACTTTGTTGAAGCAAAATTTGGATTGCCAATCCAATTAAAATAAAGCAGTGAACATCCGGATCAAGCGTCCCCCCTTTGTTGATCGTTCAGTCCACTGCAAGCTCTTGTTTGGTGTTGCTTTTTGTCAGGCAAAAGGCAATACGACGCAAGTATACATAACAAAATGCCACAAAATGAAATTGGTGTGTAGATAGAGATTGGGCACAGAAATTGTGCGAAATTTGTAGAAAGCTCTTTTTGGTAAGTATCAAAATGTAATACAAAGTAAAGCAAAAAAGATGACTATAACAATAGGTACGTATTATTTTTTTTTACACTTGAAGAAAATACCCAATTGAGGGTATGCTTGCGCGGCAGATTAAACAGGCTGCGGCAGAAAAATGAGCCAGGTAGTCGGTTGTGGTACTTGCCTGGTGTCAAAATGGCAGCAAACACCAGCGTGGCATGTTGTTTGCCGGGTAGCAAGTAAAAGATAAAAATTCTAGAGCCATGCAAAAAGGAAACATAGCCGTACAAACGGAAAACATTTTTCCCATCATCAAACGCTTCTTGTACTCAGATCACGAGATTTTTCTGCGTGAATTGGTTTCCAACGCTGTAGATGCGAGCAACAAATTAAAAGCGCTTTCCCGCCGGGGCGAAGCCAAAGGCGAAATTGGCGAACTCAAAATTGAAATCCTCATCGACAAAGATGCGCGTACCATCACCATTCGCGACCACGGCATCGGGATGACCGAGGAGGAAGTAATGAAATACCTCAACCAGGTTGCGTTTTCCAGCGCACAAGAGTTTTTGGAAAAATACAAAGACGAAACCAACATCATCGGTAATTTCGGTCTGGGTTTTTATTCGGCTTTCATGGTGGCTTCTACCGTAGAAGTACAAACGAAATCCTGGCAAGAAGGCAGTGCTGCCGTGCGTTGGATCTGCGAAGGCAATCCCGAATATACGCTCGAACTGATTGAAAAAGATACCCGCGGTACCGACATCATTCTGCATGTTGCGGAAGATAGTGTAGAGTTTTTGGAAAACGAGCGCATCGCTGGCTTGTTGGAAAAATACTGCAAATTCTTGCCCATTCCCATCCAGTTTGGTACCAAAGACGAGACCATCGAAGAAGGTGAAGGCGAGGAAAAAACCGAGCGCACCATCCAGGTAGACAACATCATCAACACCCCGGATCCAGCCTGGCGCAAGCAACCTGCCGATTTGACCGATGAGGACTACCGCAATTTTTACCACGAACTGTATCCCCACAGCTACGAGTCTCCGCTGTTTTGGATCCACCTCAATATTGATTACCCTTTTACGCTCAACGGGATCTTGTACTTCCCCAAATTGGGCAATAGCCTGGAAGTACAGCGCAACAAAATCCAGCTTTATTCCAATCAGGTTTTTGTAACCGACAGCGTAAAAGAAATTGTACCCGAATTCCTGACTTTGCTGCACGGTGTGATCGATTCTCCGGACATTCCGCTCAACGTGTCGCGCTCCTACCTGCAAGCAGACAGCAACGTCAAAAAAATCAGCGGCTTCATCACCAAAAAAGTTGCCGATAAGCTGGCCGAGTTGTTCAGCAAAGACCGCGCTGATTTTGAATCCAAGTGGAGCGATCTGGGCATCTTTGTCAAATACGGCATGCTCAGCGACGATAAATTCTACGAAAAAGCGGTCAAATACGCCTTGGTGAAAAACCTGGAAGGCCAGTTTTTCCCGATCGAAGAATACGTTGAAAAAATAAAACCAACCCAGACCGACAAGCACGACAAGGTTGTCATCATCTATGCAACCCAACCGGATGCGCAACATACCCAAATCGAGGCTTGCAAGGCTTATGGTTACGACGTTGTCGTGATGGATCAGCCCATGATCGATAGCCCGTTTATGCAGCAACTGGAGTACAAACTCGGCTCGGTGGTGTTTGTGCGGGTTGATTCCGATACGGCAAGCAACCTCATTCAGAAAGATGAAAAACCAGAACTGGTTTTGAATGAGGAAGAAAAAACCAAAGTGAAAGACCTCTTTACCGGAGTAGTTACCGATCCAGGTGGCAGAGTGGAAGTACAGGCTTTGTCGCCACAAGATGCGCCAGTACTCATCACCCGCCCCGAATTCATGCGCCGCATGAAGGAAATGCAGGCCATGCAAGGCATGAGCATGGACGGATTCCCCGATTCTTTCCAGGTCATCGTCAATGGCAACCACGAACTGGTGACCAAAAGAATCTTGCAGGAAACCGATGAAACAAAACGCACCGCTACCGCCAAATACCTGTACCAATTGGCCCTGCTCAATCAGGGCATGCTAAAGGGTGCAGAGTTGACAGAATTTACGAAGCGAAGCCTCGAGCAGCTTTAAGGCTTGGTTTCCGTCCGTTGGTGTTGCAGCAAAAACTGCAGCTCCAACAACTTATCAACTTGACGTGCATTGTTTCCATCCACAAAGCCGGCGAGCATTACTGGTGATCCGGGTGGAAAATCGGGGAGTTGAATCAAAAACGGACCATTCGCTGTTCCAAGCGACCACAATCCTCGCCATTCCGTGGCGGGGATTGTTTTTTGGTAGTGAATGGTACTGGAATACATGGCAGGATCTTTTTCTTTGATCCCTATTTGTCCGCCGCCAGCCAGTGCCACCGGAGCAGGCGTGCGGTGCAGGATTCCCTTCAAAACAGCGGTGGGCTGAGTGGCGGCCCGTTCTCTTTCGGCCGCCGTGGTGCGGCGCAACAAAAGCCATAGCGAGCCTCCTTCGGGATAGGGGTAGTGCAACCAGGTAATCGAGTCGCTACTACTCAGTAGTTGGGTACCCCGGGGCAAATCCAGGTCAATTTTGTGGCTTTCCCAGATTTTGCGGTTGAGCGATTCATCCGGTTTTTTGCGAAACAAACTGCTTTGAAGCAGTGTAGCTTCGTTTTCCCGTATTTTTTGATAAATCAGAGGGTAGTATTGCTCCCAGAGCGGCAAAACTTGTTTTTCTTCGCTGACCGCAATCACCATCACCCGCTGCGGATCAGCCCAAACCTTATCGAGGGTAAACGCCTGATTGTCGCGCCATTGCTTCAATTGCTCTTGGCTAAGCCGACTTTCAATGATTTTGGCCAAAGCCTGCTCAGGTGCATTGGCCGAATACTTGCGGATGATGACCAAACAATTGCGCTGCGCCAAAAAATTGGGGTTGCTTAAAAATCGATTGGGCGATAGGTACTGGATGTTGAACAGCGGTTGCGCAGGAGAGACAAATGGAAAAATGGAGGTGAAATTCTGGCGCACTTGTGCACCAATTTTGCCCTGCCACCATACGGTATCCATCACGATGGTCAGTTCGTTGAGCTTTCCCAGCGCAGGAGGCAAGGGCTTATCGGGGCTATCTTTGGAGCAACTCGATCCAATGAAATAGCACAATCCCAGGCAGAGCATGAATTCCCAAAAAAAGGTACGAGACATGACGGATGTGTTTCGTGGATAAGAGTACAAAAAAAATTCCAGAATACCCGATAGAAAAGCAGGAAAAAATTCCAGAAGAGTACCAACGCAAAACGGCGCAGAGCAACTCCGCGCCGTTTCAAAAGCGTCAAAAGGCTTACAAACTAAGTAATTTTTTGCGTCAAACTAAGAACTAAAACAAGCCCTTGATGATGTCTTCTTCCGAGATGCCTTCCGCTTCCGCTTTGTAGTTGCGCACAATCCGGTGGCGCAATACATAGTTGGCAATGGCTTGCACGTCTTCAATGTCTGGAGAATATTTTCCGCTGATGGCTGCATGGCATTTGGCACCCAACACCAGGTATTGCGAGGCACGAGGCCCTGCTCCCCAGGAGATGTAATTGTTGACCGTCTCGGTGGCCATCGGTGTTTTGGGGCGGGTTTTGGTGGCCAGTGATACGGCGTAGCGCAACACATTGTCGGCAATCGGAATCTTGCGAATCAATTGCTGGAAGCCCAAAATCTGCGCACCAGCCAGGATGTGATTCAACTTGATCTCTTGCGCAGTCGTAGTGCCACGTACCACATCCAATTCTTCTTCGTAAGAGGGATAGTCCAGCGTGATGTTGAACATAAAGCGGTCGAGCTGTGCCTCGGGCAGTGGGTACGTACCTTCCTGTTCGATGGGGTTTTGGGTAGCCAGTACAAAAAACGGCTTGGGCAGTTCGTGGCGGGTACCACTCACCGTAACCGATCTTTCTTGCATGGCCTCCAATAAGGCCGCCTGCGTTTTGGGTGGCGTGCGGTTGATCTCATCGGCCAGTACGATATTGGAGAACAAAGGGCCACGGTTGAACTTGAAGTGTCGGTCTTCATCCAGGATCTCTGATCCCGTGATATCGGAGGGCATCAAGTCAGGCGTAAATTGGATGCGCTTAAAATCGAGGTCAAGTACTTCGGCGATGGTGCTTACGAGCAGGGTTTTGGCCAATCCAGGCACGCCCACCAGCAAACTGTGTCCATTACTAAACAAGGCGATAATCACGGCTTTTACCACATCATCCTGCCCTACAATTACTTTTCCAATCTCTTTCTTCAGATCCCTGTAAGATTGCGCCATTGTGTCAACGGCTTCAACGTCGGATTTATATTCCATTCAGCTAAAACTTTAAGTATTCTCACCAAGAACGAACGAAAATACTGCTTTGTTGAAATCTTGCATAGGTTGGAGTGAAAAAAAAGCAAGATGGTCGATAATTAGCCAAAGTACGCTGCACAAAACCGCACGAAAATCCCGTAGTAAATAGGGAATCCTCCCAATGATTGCAGCTAGCGTACAGGGCTGCCGAAGGTGTGGCATCAGAATTGTGTCTGCCCTTACTAATGCCCATCGTTATTCCGTCTGCCCCAATATTGCAAACCCCCTTATTGTCTGCTGTGTTTTTCTTCATGCTTTTATTAACCTAATGTCAATTTCTCTATCCACATAAAGCCATTCTTCAGTTTGTCGCAATGAAATGACAAGGTCTTCAAATGCATTAGAAGCTTCTGGTGCATACTCAAACCAAGTCAGAAAATCAAAGGGTTGTCCTATGTCTCTACAATGATAAAGTTTGCGTGCAATAGCTGGTAAATATTTTAATCCCGTCTGGGTATGATGTGATTTGGTTTCAAATATTTTCCTTCTTTCGTCTTGAGCCATTATCCACCAAGCTTCAGTCTTACGAATTGGAATTAAAGCAGCACAAGTTGCTGTTGGTCGCCCCAATTCTGATTGAACCGAATTTAGTTGTTCCCTTTCAAGTTTTTCAGCGTAACGAATATTACTTGTAAAACCTTTTAATGTCCAGACGCCATAATTTTCTTCTGTTGGTGAACTTTGTAAAATGTCAATATTTGAGACGTTGTCTAAGCTCTGTCCGCATAGAGTGTCCATACTTACAACTTCCCAAATTCCTTTATCTCCACCGATAAAGTCAAAAAAATTAGTTGCCATAATCTTTTATTAAATGAACGACTTTTTTCTAACATAGCAGGTAACGCGCTGTGGCTTTGCGAAATTCAGAAAAAGAAGCGAGTGAAGCAAGGATTTTTTTCGGAATTTTCTAAGCCGCCGTTGTACAAAAGGCGACCGAAGGGAGAACTTTGTACAACGCGGAAATATGCACAATTGTCGCGTCCACTTGATAAAAATAAACCAGGCGCGCTAAACCACAAAATATCAGCGATTTTTAAATTCACCAATCTGATCATGAATAAATTAATCGAAGACACACCGCTCCGGGACTTTCGAAACAATCCAAAATGTGCAGTACGCTAAGACCCTTTTTTTCCAACATCAGCACTCTCTTACAATGATTTTAGCGACATTCCGTTTGTTCCCTATTTCCGACCCAACTGGTTTGAGATGTGAAAAAATATTCATACCGGGCGAAATGTAGGTTGATTTACCTACATTTCGCCCGGTATATTTTGAATGCTGGGCGAAATGTAGTATTTTCAACCCACATTTCGCCCAAAAAATTATTGCCATGCCTGACACACTCATCGGTCGCAAAGAGGAACAAGCAATTCTGCACGAAGCCTTCAATACAGATAGAGCTGAAATGGTTGCCGTTTTTGGACGTCGGCGGGTAGGTAAAACCTTTTTAATCAAACAATCCTATCAAGACCATATTGCCTTTGAGTTAACCGGCTTGCAAAGCTTAAACAATGAAGAACAGCTTCAAAATTTCAGCAACCAATTGGAGACCTTTAGCCAAAGCCCCGTTCCAGCGAAAACACCGACCAATTGGCTGGATGCTTTTTTCATGCTCGCCAAATTCCTGGACCAACAACCCGTGGATAAAAAACGGGTGGTTTTTTTTGATGAAGTCCCTTGGTTAGCAGGCAATAAATCGGGTTTTATCATGGGGTTAGGCTGGTTTTGGAACAGTTGGGCCGAAACGCGAAACATTGTCGTGGTGATTTGCGGCTCGGCGGCCTCCTGGATGATTCAGAAAATTGTGAATGATCGAGGTGGTTTGCACAACCGCATTACCAAGCGGGTGTTTTTAGAACCTTTCACCTTGAGCGAAACAGAAACTTACCTCCAAAGCCACAATATTTTCTACAATCGTTACCAAATTCTTCAAATCTATATGGCAATTGGCGGTATTCCGCATTATTTGAACGAGATCAAAGCGGGGAAGAGTGCCACGCAAAACATCAATGATATTTGTTTTTCTAAGAACGGCTTGTTGCGGGATGAGTTTTCAAGGCTCTATGCAGCGCTCTTTGCCAATGCGGATCACCATATTGCAGTAGTCAGCGCCTTGGCACAATCTCGACAAGGTTTGACTCGCCCCGCTATTGTTAAAAATGCTGGAATATCAGAAGGTGGCAATACCTCCAAAGTGTTGGAAGAATTGGAACAATCGGGCTTTATTACGTCCTATTATCCCTTCGGCAAACGCAAAAAAGACATGCTTTACCGCCTAACTGATGAATATTCCTTGTTTTATCTCCGTTTCATCGAACACAATAAAGACAGCGGGAGTGAAACTTGGAATCAACTGAGTCAAACCCCAAGCGCCAAAGTTTGGTCGGGTTATGCTTACGAAAACGCCTGCTTGAAACACCTGCCCAATATCAAAAAAGCCTTGGGCATTTCCGGCGTTTATACTCAGGCTTCCACTTTTTTATTCAAAGGCACTGATGAAGAAAAAGGTGCACAAATTGACCTCGTTTTAGACCGCAATGACCAAATTATCAACCTATTTGAAATCAAGTTTTACAATACCGAATTTACACTATCGGAAGCCGACGCCAAAGCCTTGCGCAATCAAATGTGGACTTTTAAAGAAAAAACAAAGACTAAAAAACACTTAATGATTGTGCTAATCACCACTTTTGGTATGGAGCACAATAAGCATAGTCTTGGGTTGGTTGAAAAAATCCTGACGATGGACGCTCTTTTTGATTATTGAAGCTATAATAAACTACATCATGGAGTCAATTGCCGTTACCAAAGGTTCCGTTCAACCCTGCCTTCATTCTTGGCATTGCCTGCCGAACGAAGGCTTAGTTGTTATGTGGCGGTGGCATTCAGTCCTTCTTTTATGTTTTCTAATGTGCCTATCTGATTCATTTTTTATGGATTACAATAGTCGCAATACATTGGGTCTTCTGTAGTTTTATTATTAGGATAAATTTCTTCTTTTGTGAATTTGCAATGCTGGCAAGTGTAAAGGTAACTCAACGTTGAGTTTGTTGGTGAACCGCATAAACTACATTCAAGTCCTTTCTTTGCATCTGTTATTCCAAAACCTGGCATTTGGCACTGGGGACAGGCAGATTTAATTTTTTGAACTAATTTTTGGGTTGCCTTTTCAATCACATTCATTCGTGTCGGGTTATACATCGCTCTCATATCCGTTTCTGCATAAACAGAATTGTATTTTGAATAGAGATACTCAAATGTTCTTTCCAAAGTTTCAATGTCGATTATACCTTTGTGAATGGCTGTATTTTCGTCTTTTGATTTACGAAGAATTAATCCGTGTTTGGGAAAATCGATTTGGTTAGCAAATTCTAATAGCTCTTTTTGGCTTTGTATTTGCTTTCCATTAAAATTAGTAGAAGTGCTTAATTCTCTTTCTATAACTTCGATTTTATTCAGGGTATCAATGAAAATTAAAAATTCATCATCGGCATTTACAAAAAACATAGATGGATGTGGCCCGAAGGAACCCTCACTGGCAATTCCTAAATCACAGTTGTTTATTTTCATTGCTTGCAAACACTTTTCTCTTGCGGTAGAAATCGGGTCAAGTTCTCTTTCTATTTCACCGGTAAAAGTCCCCAAAACATCAGTGTCAAAAGTTTCATCTACAAAACAAGTAACGCCTAACTCTTTTTCAAGAATTGGTGCAATCACGCTTTCTTTTTGATGCTTTGTAGCTATGATCAATACTCTATTTTGAAACATTGAAATAAAATTTAGCTATTGTTTTGAAGTTGTTAATGCTTGTCCTTTTTTTATTTCGTTAACGATGCTAATATTTTTGATTAGAGTTCTTTCTTTCATTGTACAAAAGTTTAACGATGTACGTCCTGCCCGAACAAAAGCTGAACAGGGTTACAAATGCTTATTGTTATTGGGTCTGCCCAACTTGCACAAAACCCAATATTGCCAGCAGTTTTATTCTGTCCACAAGCTGCCGATTGAATATGTTCTTGCTTGTCCACAGATGATAGTTAATTTGGTCAAAAACTGTCTGTCTATTTTTAAATTTTTAATTTCCGTTTCGCTTTCATAAACTAAAACGTAGTCTCTTGATTTGAGAACTTCTTTTGGCTTAATGTTTAATGATTTTTCTATTGTCGCAGGTAAACTATTGGCAACGGGCATTCTTGCTGGAAAGTCCATTTTGTAAAGGTCATTGTCAACCGAAACTGTTAGGTCGCCACTTAAAGTTTTAAAAATTATTGAGGCACTTTTGTAATCTAGAATTGTCTTTAAGCAATGAGCAGTTGCAAGAGTGGCGTGACCACATAAGTCCATTTCAATTTCAGGTGTAAACCAACGTAAATGAATTTTGTCGCCTTTGTCTACAAAAAAAGCAGTTTCAGCAACAGCATTTTCCTTTGCGATTTTAAGCAAAATGTCATCTGTTAACCAATTGTCCAACGGCACAACACAAGCTGGATTACCGCCAAATATTTTGTCAGTAAATGCGTCTATTTGATATAGGTTATGTTTCATTTTAGTGGTCTTCAAAAGTTACAGCCAACTTGCTGCGGCTTTGCGAAGTTCCGAAAAATAATGGAGCGAAGCGAGGATTTTGTACAACACTTAAATATGCACACTTGTCACATCCGCTTTGTAAAAATAAACCAAGAGCACTAAGCCACCAAATATCAGCAATTTTTAAATTCACCAATCTGTTAATAAATAGATTAATCGAAGACGCACAACATCCACAACAATCCAAAACACACAATCTCCTGCGCCCCACCTTTTCCATCCCCAAATTCTGATCCATCCAAAACCCAGGACTTTATTATTTTCAAGCGATTTATCCAGACACAACACTGCTATGCCTACACCATCAATCAATTTGCACAAATATGCCTTGGCAATACTGCTCTTGCTGACCCTCTGCACTTGCCTTCACGCCCAAATCCCCACCCAAATCAAGGGCGTTTTTCCCCAAATGGCCATCATCAGCGACCACAAAGACCGCACCGAAGCAGGCATTGGAGCCGTCATTCCCTGGGCCAATAAGCTCTGGGCGGTGGGGTATGTCGCGCACATTCGTGGCTCGGGACTGGGGCTTTACGAAATCAGTCCCGACATGACCAGCCGCCGCCACCCGGCCAGCTACACCGGGACGTATGCCAACCGCTTCATCCACAACCAATCCGATCAGGCTTTCATTGGCCCCTATGCCATCGATACCCTCGGCAGAGTACGCATCATCGAAGACCTGAAAAGACACCGCCTCACGGGTACGATGCAACACCTGGTTCACCCCAATTCGATGGTTTATTTTCTGACCATGGAAGGGTTGTTGTTCGAAACCAACGTCTATACTTTAAAAAGCGTGCTAGAGTGTGGAGAAACTTATGAGTTAATGCACTACTTACCCATACTCAAATATTTCAAAACCTAAAATCAGGAAGTTAATTTTTCTGCGTTACTTACCCTATATTTGGCAGGCTTAGAACAAACAAAATGACAACAAGAACCATTCACGCGTATCTGCAAATTCACCCCAGTGACAATGTGCTGGTGGCCTTGCAAGACTTGCCCAAGGGCAGAACCATTGACTTTGGCGGACAACAGTTTGAACTCACCACCAACGTACAAGCCAAGCATAAATTCAGCCTCGAAGACCTCGCCAGCGGCGACGAAGTGATGATGTACGGCGTACTCGTAGGCAGGGCCACCCAGCCCATTGCCAAAGGCGAAGCAATTGCGACCTACAACTTGCTGCACGAAGCCGAAGAATACAGCATCGACAAACTCCAGCCCTACCACTGGACTGCCCCCAATGTCGACCACTGGAAAGACCGAACCTTCCTGGGCTATCCCCGCAAAGATGGCCGCGCAGGCACCCGCAATTACTGGCTGGTGATCCCTTTGGTGTTTTGCGAAAACCGCAACATCCTAATCATGAAGGATGCCCTGGAGCGCGAACTTGGTTTTGCCCAACCCGAAAAATACCGCGATCAGGTACGGCTGCTTTTGGAGGCTTTCAAAAGTGGCAGCTTGGCCGAAGTACAGGATTTGGAAGCAGCAACCGATGCGAGTTTACCCGCTCATCCCAGCCCCATCTTGCCCAATGTGGATGGCATCAAGTTTTTGACCCACGAAATGGGTTGCGGCGGCACCAACCAGGACGCGCAAACTCTGGCGGCAGTTTTTGCCGGGTTTTGTGTCAACCCCAACGTAGCCGGGGTTACCGTGCTGAGCCTGGGCTGTCAAAAAACCAGCCTGGAAGACCTGCAAACCGAAATCAAACTGCGCAACCCCAATTTTGACAAGCCACTCCTGTACTACGACCAACAAAGCTACGGCACCGAACACACCTTGCTGAGTACCGCCATTCGCGATACCTTCAAAGGTTTGGTCGAAATCAATAAAATCGAGCGCCAACCTGTTCCAGTATCCAAGCTAAACATCGGGCTGAAATGCGGTGGTTCCGATGGTTTTTCGGGCATCTCCGCCAATCCTGCCTTGGGCTACTTGTCGGATGTGATGGTTGCCTTGGGAGGACAAACCTTATTGGCCGAATTTCCTGAACTCTGCGGCGTGGAGCAATCCCTGATCGACCGCTGCGAGCGCCGGGAAGACGCCGAAAAATTCGTGATCCTGATGCAGGAATATGCTGCTCAAGCCGCCGCAGTTGGCGCTGGTTTTGACATGAATCCCTCCAAAGGCAACATCAAAGACGGCCTGATCACCGATGCCATCAAGTCGGCTGGCGCGGCCAAAAAAGGCGGCAATGCCCCCATCACTGGCGTACTCAGCTACACCGAACAACCTGCGCATCCAGGCTTGCACCTGCTGTGTACTCCCGGCAACGATGTACTGGCCACCACGGGCATGGCCGCTTCTGGCGCCAACGTGATCCTGTTTACCACCGGGTTAGGCACCCCAACCGGCAACGCCATTACACCTACGGTAAAAATTTCGACCAATACCCGACTGGCTGAACGCATGCCCGACATCATCGATTTCAACTCCGGGCCAATCATTTCTGGCGAAGAAACCATTCCCGAAAATGGCGAAGCCCTCCTGGAATGGATCGTAGCACTGGCCTCTGGAAAACACCGCTGCAAAGCAGAACTGCTGGGACAAGACGATTTTATCCCCTGGAGACGTGGGGTGAATTTGTAATACTTCCATACAAAAACAAACAAACAAACAAACAACATGAAGAAAAATACGATTGTCCTTTCTCTTTTTGCGCTGCTGGTACTGTATGCCTGCAAAGTGCAAATGGAGACCAGTAAAACAGGAACAACTGCGGTCGCGGTTGCCTCGTCTACCACAAAACCGGATAGCCTTCCCTTGCCGCCGGTTGCTGCTTTCGATATGACCCCGCTTACCCCCGCACAAAGCCAAAAGGCTTTTATTGTGCCGGAGGGTTACCACATGGAATTGGTGGCCAGCGAACCCATGATCACCGAACCCGTCGTGATTGCCTGGGATGGAGATGCCAGGATGTACGTTGCTCAAATGGAAACCTATACCCAGGATGCGGATGGCACAGGTACCAAAGACAACAAAAGCAGGGTCATGCTGCTGGAAGACACCAACAACGATGGCAAAATGGACAAAAGCTCCGTGTTCATCAAGGACCTGATTTTGCCCCGAATGCTGCTTTGTGTTAACCACGAATTGCTGGTCAACGAAACCGATACCTACGACATCTACAGTTACAAAGACACCAATGGCGATGGGGTAGCCGATGAAAAAAGAGCCGTGTATAGCGTTGGCAAAGTTGCACCGGGCAACCTCGAGCACCAAAGAAGCGGCCTGGATTGGAACCTGGACAATTACATTTACCAAACCGTCGATCCGGTGCGGTTTCGCTATGTGAATGGCCTGCTCCAGCCCGACTCCTTGCACAGTGGTTCAAATGGTCAATGGGGACTGACGCACGACAACTATGGCCGCCTATACTTTAGCCGTGGCGGTGGCGAAAACGCAGGTTCCGGCTTTCAACTCAACCCCAAATACGGTGCGCTGGAGTTTGCAGATGCTTACAGCGAGGAAAAATTCAGCCCCGTGTGGTCTAAAATATCCAACCCGGATGTGCAAGGTGGAACCAAGCGCTTGCGCAAAGACAGCACCCTCAACCACTTCACCTCCGCCAATGGTCAGGTCATTTTCAGGGGAGATCGACTGCCTGCTGATCTGGTAGGGGACTACGTAATCAACGAACCCGTTGCCCGCATCGTTCGGCGTGCCAAAGTAATCAACCGCGCCGGCAAAACGTACCTCGAAAATGCCTACGACCGCAAGGAATTCATTTCCAGCACGGATTTCTTTTTCCGTCCCGTCAATGCCTACACGGGGCCCGATGGGTTGCTGTACATCATCGACATGAACCGCGGCATCATTCAGGAATCCAATTGGACCAAAAAAGGGACTTTCCTGCGCAATAAAATAGACCAGTATGATTTAGCAAAAATCAACCAACGCGGCAGAATCTGGCGACTGGTACACGATGACTTTAAGCCAGGCCCCAAACCCAAAATGCTGGATGTACCAGCCAGCAGCTTGCTGCAATACCTGGATCATTCCAACGGCTGGTGGCGCGACAATGCCCAAAAGCAAATCATCTTGCTGGCCGACAAGTCAGTTATACCCGCATTGACCAAAATGGCCAGTAGCAAGTCAGTTTCAGCCTTGGGTAGGTTGCACGCTTTGTGGACAATCGAAGGCTTGAATGCCATCAACAAGGAAATCTTGTTTACCGCCTTGAAAGACCCAGATGCACAAGTGCGCAGGGCAGCAGTTTGGATCAGTGAAATGTACCTCAAACAGAATGACCAGGCTGTAGTGGCGCAACTGGGCAAAATGCTGAACGACGAAAGTTTTGATGTCAGAACTCAATTGCTCCTGTCGTTGGGAAGTAGCAAAAATGAAGCCGCCCAACCGCTGGTCAAGTCCATTTTGGCACAAAACCCCAACAACGAAATGCTCGTCAGTTCCAAAGCCAGCATGGACAAAAACGAGGATTTTCGCTTGTATGGCCGCCGCCTGGGCAGTTTTACTACCGCAGATCGAACCGCGCTGTTGCAGGGAGCTGAAATCTACCGCGCCATGTGCTCGCCTTGTCATGGCGGAGATGGCAAAGGATTGGCCTCCAATGCAGCGCCTTCCCTGTTTGGCGCAAAACACCTGCACGGGGATAAATCAACGGCAGTCCGAATTATTTTGCACGGATTAAAAGGCCCCATCGAAGGCAAAACCTACCCGAGTGAAATGCCCCCGATGAAAGACAATACGGACGAATGGCTTGCGGCAGTGCTGAGTTATGCCCGCTACGAATTTGCAACCAATCAAAACGTAGCCCTGCGCAACAAAACCCTGCTGATGGTACAGCCCGAAGAGGTCAAAAAACTCAGGGTTGAACACAAAAAAATAAAACAATCCTGGACGGTGGAAGAGCTCGAAAAACTGGCGCCTCTCCCTTCTAAATAGCTAGCCTCTGCTGTTGGAGGAAGAATTATTGTTAGTTTAACACCACGCCTTCGGCGATGTGATAAAACAAATTTTTAGCCACAAATGACACAAATTTTCACAAATTATGGCACGAACTTCGTTCGTGAAGGCAACACAAACGCAAGTTTGTGTCTTGATTTGTGAAAATTTGTGTCATTTGTGGCTATATTTTAATGAACCACTCCACCGAAGGTGGGGTGCTAAACTTTTACGTTTATTCAAAAACATAGCATTCTTATGAAACCAATGTACCTCATCCTTTCGCTCATCGCGGTTTTTGCCTGGGGAAAAACCCTGGCGCAAAAAACGCCCGTTGCCAACTCCAATGCCATCCGAACCCTCATCGTGGACGGTCAAAACAACCACGAACAGTGGCCCAAAATCACCTTCATGATGAAGCAATACCTGGAAGAGACAGGTAAATTCACGGTGGAGGTGCGGCGTACACATTACACCTGGAATGGTGCTGATCTCATTCAACAATACCCAATTGTGGGTGTAAATAACACCGTAGCTTTAGGCAAGTCCAGGGCAGATTCCAGCTTCCTGATCGACTTTTCGCAATACGACCTCGTAGTGTGCAATTTCGGCTGGAACGCAGCCCCCTGGCCCGCCGAAACCCAGGCCAATCTTGAGCAATTCATCCAAAAAGGGGGTGGCCTAGTGGTCATCCATGCCGCCGACAACTCTTTTCCACAATGGCTTGCCTACAACCAAATGATCGGCCTGGGTGGCTGGGGCGACCGCACCGAAAAAGATGGCCCCTACGTGTATTATGACCAAACGGACAAACTGGTGAGAGACCTGCAACCAGGAAAAGCCGGCTCGCATGGGCCGCAGTCTGAATTTCAGATCACCGTCCGCAACAGCAAGCACCCCATCACCCGCGGCATGCCCCTCAAGTGGATGCACGCCAAAGACGAAATGTACGACCGCCTGCGTGGCCCCGCCGAAAACATGGACGTACTGGCCACCGCATTCTCTTCCAAAGACAACAAGGGAACCGACCGCAACGAACCCATGCTCTTGGCCATCAAATACGGCAAAGGCCGGATTTTCCATACCCCCCTTGGGCACGTGGATTATTCCGTGGAATGTGTAGGCTTTATCACCTGCCTGCAACGGGGCGCTCAATGGGCCGCAACAGGCAAAGTAAACATCCCGATCCCCGCCGATTTTCCAACTGAAAAGGCCGTAAGCGCGCGCAAATTCGTGGAGAAGAAATGAAAGCAGCGGTAGCAACGAGTAATAAGAAGTAATCTTGATATTTTTCGCAGCTTTGCTGCTCATGGTTAATTTAACCACGACGTACACGACGATCACGACGATTAAGCGCTCCGCGCTGGATAACGACGCTTTGCGTCGTGTCGTGGCGGTAGCCATTCGTCGTGCTCGTCGTGTACGTCGTGGTTATAAAAAAAGGGCAGCGAAGCTGCGAAAAATTCTTGGCATTACTTTTCACAGCTTGCTCCTAGAGCCACTTACTACGTAATGTGAGTAATAAGTTAACGTGAGTTCGTGAACCCTCAAATCCAACTTTCTATCAACCAAAAAACAATAACATGAAAATGGAACGCCGCGACTTTTTGTCCAAAGCAGCCCTGGCCAGCGCTGCTACTTTATTTTCAGCCAATTCGCTGCTTGCCGCTACCTATCCAGCCAAAGAAAAATTGGGCGTAGCCCTGGTTGGCTTGGGCTATTACAGCACCGACTTGTTGGCCCCGGCCCTGCAATTGACCCAGAAATGCTACCTGGCAGGAATCGTCACAGGTACGCCCTCCAAGGCCGAGACCTGGAAAAAGAAATACAACATCCCCGAAAAGAACATTTACAACTACCAGAACTTTGACCAAATCGCCAATAACCCCGACATCGATGTGGTGTACGTGGTACTGCCCCCTTCGATGCACCGTGAATTTGTAGTCAGAGCGGCCAAGGCGGGTAAACACGTGTTTTGCGAAAAACCCATGGCGCCATCCGTTGCCGATTGTGAAGCAATGATCAAAGCCTGTACCGACAACAAGGTCAAACTGGCCATTGGTTACCGCTGCCAGCACGACCCCAACATCCAGGCCTACATGCAGGTGGCCAAAGAGAAGAAATTCGGCAAAGTCAAATTGATCAACAGCGCCGCTGGCTATTTTGATGGCCGCAGCGACCATTGGAAACAAAAGAAAGCCCTGGGCGGTGGGGTAATGGGCGACATGGGCGTATATGCCCTGCAAGGCGCCCGCCTCGCTACTGGCGAAGAACCCATCAGCGTGCTGGCGCAGGCCTCTACCACCCGTCCCGAAATTTACAAGGAAGTGGAGGAAACGATGATGTTTCAACTGGAATTTCCCAGTGGCGCACGTGCTGCTTGCCAATCCAGTTATGGCATCAACATGAATTTCCTGCAAGTCAACTACGAAAAAGGCTGGCTCAAAATGGAACCGCAATCTGCCTACAACGGCAACAAAGGCAGCATGTCGGATGGCACCCAGATCAACTTTGTGCTCTCCAACCAGCAGGCCAAGCAAATGGACGAGGATTGCATCGCACTGATGTCCAAAACCAACCTGATTGTACCCGGCGAAGAAGGCTTGCGCGACATCCGGGTAGTGGAGGCCATTTACAAGTCGGTGAAGACGGGAAAGGTTGTGAAGATTTGAGGGTATTGCCCAAAATCTTTTTTGAGAGTGCGATACTGCTGCACACTTTTATTTCACGCAGATGCTGCGCAGATTTTTTCGCAGATGCTACACAGATTTTTCTGCGTAAAATCTGCGGTTTAATCTGTGTAAAATCTGCGTGAAATAAAAACATCCCATAGAACATGAAAATACCTACAAATACCAAGATCAGGTCAATATGAAAACCAATACCTTGCTCGCCCTGTTTTGTTGCCTCCATCTAATGGCGCTAGGCCAGGCTCCAAAAAACACCCGCCCTAACGTTCTCATCATCCTTACCGATGACCTGGGCATTGGCGATGTGAGCGCTTACCAGAAAGGCAAACTCCACACCCCGAATATCGACAAACTGGCCAATGGCGGGGTGCGTTTTACCAATGGATATGCCACTTCGGCCACCTGTACGCCCAGTCGCTTTGCCTTGCTGACCGGGCGCTACCCCTGGCACAATGCCAAAGCCAAAGTATTGCCCGGCGATGCACCCACGCTGATCGATACCGCAATGTTTACCTTGGCGGATTTGTTCAAAAAACAGGGTTACCAAACTGGGGTAGTTGGAAAATGGCACCTGGGCCTGGGCAATGGCAAGATTGATTGGAACCAACCCATTTCCGAAACCCCCAACGATCTGGGATTCGACTATTCCTACATTATGGCTGCCACCAATGACCGGGTGCCTACAGTGTATGTCGAAAACCGCCAGGTCAAAGGGCTGCAAGCGAATGACCCGCTGTTGGTCAGTTATGTCCAAAACTTTCCTGGTGAGCCCACCGCACTTACGCACCCAGCGTTGATGACTACCCTCAAGTGGGATCATGGCCACAACAACAGCGTGCACAATGGCGTACCCCGCATCGGGTTCATGAAAGGAGGCAAAGCTGCCTTATGGGTAGACGAAACCATGGCCAATGAATTTCTGAACCAGGCGAGTGCATTCATCACCCAACGGCATCCCCAAAAAACGGGGCAACCCTTTTTTCTGTATTACGCCTTGCATCAGCCGCATGTACCTCGGGTGCCCAACCCTCGGTTTGTAGGTAAATCGGGCCTAGGCCCCAGAGGTGACGCCATTTTAGAAGCAGATTGGTGTGTAGGGGAAATCGTTCAGAAACTGGAACAGGAAGGGCTGCTGGAAAATACCCTGCTCATTTTTTCAAGTGACAACGGCCCCGTACTCAACGATGGTTACCTCGATGATGCGGTGGAAAAACGGGGAAATCACGACCCCTTCGGCGGTCTTCGGGGAGGAAAATACAGCCTGTTTGAAGGAGGCACCCGAGTGCCTTTTATTACCTATTGGAAAGGGCATATCCAGCCCCAGGTATCGGCTGCGTTGGTGTGTCAAATTGATTTTTTGGCTTCTTTTGCGCAGTTGTTTCAGGCTTCTAATCCAGCGCCCGAGAGTCAAAATACCTTGAATGCCTTTTTAGGAAAGTCCAGCAAAGGCCGTCGGAAACTGGTTTTGGAAGCGGCTGGTCGCCTGGCTTTTCGACAGGATCATTATGCCCTGATTCCGCCCCACGAGGGCAATGCCATTGCCAAAGATGTAAACATTGAGCTGGGGGTAGCACCCGAAATGCAATTGTATGATTTGCAAAAAGACCCTGGCCAAAAACACAATCTGGCGAAGGAAAAATGGAAAAAGGTTAAGGCATTGGAAATGGCGATGCAGCGCCTGACTCAATAAATTGCTGTAGTCAACACAACTTGTTCAAGATCTCGATATGACCAACCATCACTCTCCTCAAGAACTCCCCATCGGTGTAAGACTTAGGCGTTTTTACCTGTATTCAAAATTAACACACCCTAATCATAACAATACGCTAGGTGTTTGTGCCTGCCCATGATTTAACCTAAACTTATTTTTTGCTTAAAAACCATGCCCTTTCTAAAGCCTAGCTTTGTGGATTCTAAGGATCGTAGCCGCGGCAACGGCTACGACCTATTGTTTTAAATCGCTTTTACCTTATTCAAAACTTCAACAAAGTATGAAAAAAAGTTTACTTCAGGGCATTCTTTCCCTGGGGTTCGTCCTGTGTATTTGGACGAATGCCTTTGCCCAAACCAGCACTTTGACCGGAAAGGTCAGTTCCAATTTTGGTGAAGCCCTTCCAGGCGTCAATATTCTGGTAAAAGGTACTTCCAACGGAACCACTTCCGATCTCGATGGCAAATTCCAGCTCGATCAAGTATCCACTACCTCCGTACTCGTTTTCTCCGCCATTGGTTTTGTTACCCAGGAAATCACCGTGAACAACCGGATGTTTCTGGAGATTACCCTGGCCGAAGACACCAAACTCCTCAGCGAGGTGGTGGTAGCCGCCTTGGGCATCAAGCGCGAAGAAAAATCACTGGGTTACGCTGCCCAAACCATCAATTCCAATGCCGTACTCGATGCCAAAACCAACAACTGGGTCAACTCCCTATCAGGCAAAGTGGCAGGTTTGAACATTCAGGGAGTAGGTGCAGGGCCATTGGGCTCGGCCCGGATTACCCTGCGTGGCGAGTCGTCTTTGAACCTCGACAACAACCAGGCGCTGATTGTACTCGACGGGGTACCCGTGAGCAGCAAAATCACCGGTACTGGCTATACCTCTCACTTGTCTGCCGATAGCCCAGTTGATTATGGTTCTACCCTGTCTGACCTCAATCCCGACGACATCGAAAAAGTAACCATCCTGAAAGGCCCGGGCGCAACTGCACTTTACGGCAGCCGTGCCGCAGGTGGGGCCATCATCATTACCACCAAAACGGGTGCCCGCAAAGACAAAGGTGTGGGCATCACTTTCAACAGCAACTTCAGCGTAGAACAAGTCAACCGCTACCCCGATTACCAGTTTGAATACGGCGAAGGGCGTACCGATGCGTATTATTCTTACCTGGACAGCCCGGATGGCATCAACACCAGTACTTCAGCTGCGGCAGGTCGTGCATGGGGCCCAAAATTCAACGGCCAGCAGTACTTTCAATACAACCCAGCATCCCCAATCGGAAAGCCAACCGAGCGTACGCCCTGGGTGGCTTACGACGATTATATTTCCGGATTTTTCCAATTGGGCAAAAACTACTCCAACAGCCTTTCTTTTGAAGGCGGCAACGAAAACGGCTCGGCCCGTTTGTCTTTGACCCACCTCAAAAATGAATGGATCATCCCCAACACCGGTTTTGAACGCTTGAACGCCGCATTGTCGGTCAACCAGAAGCTTTCCAAGCGCCTAAAAATCTCTGGAAAAGCCAACTACACCAACAAGAAGAGCGATAACCTGCCCCTGGCAGGCTACAACAACCAAAGCTTGATGTACTTCCTGATCCTCGGCACCACGCCCAACGTTCGGCCAGAATGGTTCAAGCCTTACTGGGAACCAGGATTGGAGAACGTGAAGCAAAAAAGCCCCTTCAACCCTGGGCCAGACAACCCTTACCTGGGTATGTACGAAATGCTGAATACCTTGAATAAAAATGGGTTGATCGGCAACGTTACGGCCAATTATGAGTTTTCGCCCAAACTGGATCTGCAAGTGCGCAGCGGGGTGGACATGTCCTTTGAATACCGCTCGCAGCAGCGCCCTTTCAGCATGACCAAATTCCCACGGGGGATGTTCCGCGAGGAAAACGTATTCAGTTACGAGACCAATTCAGACTTCTTGTTGACCTACAAAGACACCTACGGGGGCTTGTTCAACCTGAGTGTTTCTGCGGGGGGCAACGCCATGCGCCAGACCTACGACTTTGCAGGCTTGTACGCCGATCAGTTGGCGCAGCCCGGCGTGTACCAGATTTCCAACAGTTTGGACCAGGCCGTAGCCGATCCACTCAAGACCAAAAAGGCCATCAACAGTTTGTACGGTAGCGCCCAAATGTCTTTTGACGAAAAGATCTTTTTAGACATCACGGGGCGCAACGACTGGTCGAGTACGCTGCCTTTTGAAAATAATTCTTTCTTCTACCCATCGGTTAGCACCAGTCTTTTGCTGAATGAGATTTTCCATTTGCCAACCGCAGTGACCTTTGCCAAGCTGCGTGCTTCCTGGGCACAGGTGGGCAACGATACCCGCCCTTACCAAACGGCGCGTTACTACGACCGGATTTATGGCAACAGCTTTACCAACCCATCTCAGTTGTTCAACGCCAACCTGAAGCCAGAAATTACCAGCAGTTATGAGTTCGGTTTGGATTTGCGCTTGTTCAAAAACCGCGTAGGTTTAGACCTGGCTTACTACAACAACGAAAGCCGCAACCAGATCCTGTCCATTCCGCTTGATCCCGTTTCCGGGTTTTCAAACGCCTTGATCAACGCAGGTTTGATCAACAGCAAAGGGGGTGAAGTCAAGCTGATCCTGAAGCCTTTTGTAAATCCTAAATTCAGTTGGACGGCTACCTTGCTGTGGTCTACCAACCGCAGTTATGTACGCGAATTGGCCGCAGGCATTACCAACCAGATCATTTATGGACACAACACCAACGTGACCATCGAAGCTCGCGTAGGTGGCCGCATGGGCGACATGTATGGCCGTGGTTTTCAGCGTTCTCCTGACGGACAAATCGTTTATTCTACCAACGGTTTGCCTGCCCCCCTTGATCCGACCAATAAGCTGTGGGGCAATGCCTTTGCAGATTGGAAAGGAAGCATCATGAACGAATTCACCATCAAAAACGTGCGCATCAGCATCTTGTTAGACGGCCAAATGGGAGGCGACATGTACTCCCAAACCAGTCACAAAAACAATACCCTCGGCAAGACTAAAGTTACTTTACCTGGGCGTGATGGTGGTCTCATCGGAGCAGGTGTGGTCAAACAAGCCGATGGTACTTTTGTACCCAATACCACCAAAGTGGCGGCAAGTGCTTATTACGACAACTACTACCAGATCAGCAACGCCGAAGTCAACATCTTCGACGCATCGTTCCTGAAAATCCGCGAAGTGCGGGTGGAGTTCAACCTACCCGGTCGTTGGTTGGATGGCATCGGCATCCAAAAGACATCTGTAGCCATCTATGGACGTGACCTGTTCAACTTCACCGATTTCCCTGGCTTCGATCCTGAAGGGGGCAACCTCAACAGTGGTACCTTGACACCAGGCGTAGAGTTGACTCAATTTCCATCTACCCGTACCATGGGTGTAAACCTAACCTTTAAGTTTTAAACCATCCAGACATGAAATTCATCCACAAAATATCCGTCATTTTTTTGGCACTCGCCTTCATGCTGAGCGCCTGTACCGAGGGCTTTGAAGAATTGAACCTCGATCCCAACCGTCCCAAAGAAGCTACACCCGGTGTGCTTTTGGGGCAAATGCAATACCGTTTTGTCAGCAACAGCATGCAGGCAGCGCGCAACTTTACCCATGAGTTGATGCAGGTAGATGCTCCTCGCGCTAGCACCAGTGGTCAAGGTTTGCACCGTTACGTGATAAACCCGGGAGCGGGCATTTGGACCAGCTTTTATACCCTGCTGAGAGACGTGGAAGACATCTACCAAATCTCCGATGCTTTGAAGGAAAACAACTACAAAGCCATTGCGCTGATATACAAGTGTTGGGCGTATTCCATCATGACCGATTTGTACGGAGACATTCCTTATTCACAAGCAGTTAAAGCAGATGAGGGTATTTTTGAAGCGGCATTTGACCAACAAAAGGACATTTACATCCAGATCCTGAAAGACCTGGAAACCGCCAATGGCCTCTTTGACGACACCAAAGCGCTGACTTATGCTGGTGATTTTGTGTACAACGCCAACACCCTGACCAGCGGTAAAAACGTAGGCATCCAACGTTGGAAAAAATTCACCAACTCGCTGCGTTTGCGTTTGTTGTTGCGCCTTTCCAAGCGCGATGGAGAGCTCAACATCAACGAGCAAATCAAAGCCATTTTGGCGGATGCCACCAAGTATCCCGTGTTTACGGCCAATGCTGATGAAGCGATCTTTCGTTACCCTGGTACTTTCCCCTATTTCAACCCTTACTACAACGCCCGTACTTTGGATTGGCGCGATGGAACGTACTTGACCGAATTTTTCCTGGGCAAACTCAATACCGACAAAGACCCGCGTCGTGCCATTTGGGCCATTCCAGTCGTAGTAAACGGCGCTTCGGTTTTCCAGGGCATCAAGAGTGGCTACCCCACTACCCTGGAATACGTGGTGGGCAAAAACTCCAGCTACCCGGACGCACTCAAGACGCTGCCGCAAATGGGCGTGATGATGCCCTACGCGGAAGTAGAATTCATCAAAGCCGAATTGGCACTGAAAGGATTCACAACGGGCAAAACCGCCAAAGCACACTTCAACGCTGGCATCACGGCTTCGATGGTGCAGTGGGGCGCAACCATGCCTGCCGACTTCCTGACTCAGCCCAGCGTAGCTTACGACGATACCCAAAGCACCGAGAAGCAACTGGAGCAAATCATGCTGCAAAAGTACTATGCCTACTTCTTCGTGGATTATCAGGCCTGGTTTGAAAAGCGCCGCACTGGCTACCCAGTTTTGCCTCGTGGCACGGGTATTCCTGCGGAAAACCAGTTTCCATCCAGAGTACCTTACCCTACCTATTTGCAGTCGCAAAACGCCAGCAACCTCAATGCTGCCGTTTCCAGAATCGGAAAAGACGACAGCAATGTGAAGGTTTGGTGGGAGAAGTAAAATTTCAATAAATTTAATTTTCAACGCCGACAAGAAGCCTTATTTTTTTGTCGGCGTTTTAATATCAAGTGATGAAAAAATCAATCCTCCTTTTTTTCCTGATTGCCACTTTTGGCGCATTTGCGCAAAATAAGCAACAAACCGTGATGCTCCCCAACGGCTGGTCGCTCACGCCCGCAGGTCGCTCGGTTGCCCTGGGTGACCTACCACTCAACATTGCAGTGTCTACCAACCAGCAACGCATTGCGGTGACCAACAACGGCCAAAGCAAACAAACCATCCAACTCATTGATCCCGCAACCGAAAAAGTGCTAGACAATGTGGAAATCCCCAAGTCATTTTATGGCTTGAAATTCAGCAAAGACGGCAAGTTCCTCTACGCCTCGGGGGGCAACGACAACTGCATCCGCAAATACGCCATTCAAAACGACAAACTGATCCAGCAGGACAGCCTGGTACTGGGCAAACCCTGGCCAGAAAAAATCTCTCCGGTGGGCATCGAAATCGACAACCAGCGGGGCTTGTTGTACGCCGTGACCAAAGAAAACAGCGCGCTGTACATCCTCGATCTGGCCACCAAAAAGACCGTTTTGAAATACGATCTCGGTCATGAGGGCTACACCTGTCTCCTGTCTACCGACGCCAAAACGCTGTACATCTCCTTGTGGGGCGGCAAAAAAGTGGCTTTTTTTGATACCGATAGCCGCAAAGTGGTCGCCAGTGTACCAGTTTCTTACAACCCCAATGAGTTGATTTTGAATAAAAAAGGCAGCCTGATTTACGTGGCCAATGCCGGCGACAACAGCGTGTCGGTCATCGACGTCAAGCTCCGCAAGGTGATCGAAGTATTGGATGCCGCACTGTATCCCAACTCGCCCATCGGCTCTAGCACCAATGGTGTGGCTTTGTCCAAAAACGAAAAAACCTTGTACATCGCCAATGCCGACAACAACTGTCTGGCCGTGTTTGATGTGAGCAAAAAAGGACGCAGTACCTCCAAAGGCTTCATTCCAGTAGGTTGGTATCCGACCAGTGTACGTGTGATCGGCAACAAAATCCTGGTGGCCAATGGCAAAGGCTTCAGTTCATTTGCCAATCCGCTCGGCCCTCAGCCCGTACAGCGCAACGTCAGATCAGAATCGCACAAGGGCGAAGTACCCGACGAAAATGGCCGCATGCAATACATCGGCAGTTTAATGAAAGGTACCCTGAGCGTCATCGATGTGCCTACTGCAACTGAGTTGGCCGTTTATTCGGGTCAAGTTTATAAAAACACACCCTACAAAAAGGAGAAGGAATTGCAAACCGATGGCGAAGCAGGCAACCCCATCCCGATGAAAGTTGGCGACGCATCCCCGATCAAATACGTCTTCTACGTCCTGAAGGAAAACCGCACCTACGATCAGGTTTTGGGCGATATGCCTGCCGGCAATGGCGACACCTCCCTTTGTCTTTTTGGTGAAAAATACACGCCCAACCAGCACAAAATTGCCCGTGAATACGTGCTGCTCGACAACTTTTACGTGGATGCTGAAGTGAGTGCCGATGGCCACAACTGGTCGATGGGCGCACTGGCCAATGATTACCTCGAAAAAACCTGGCCAACCGGATACGGTCGCCGCGGTGGCGTAACCGAAGGCATGGGTCGCCGGGAAATTGCCAACAACAAAGACGGATTCATCTGGGATTTTTGCAAGCGTAAGGGCGTGAGCTACCGCACTTACGGCGTTTTTGCGGATGCAGACAAGGGCAACATTCCTGTACTGGATGCTGCGCACGTTTGCTCCAAATTCACGGGGTATTACAACCAAAAAGTGCGCGACACCACCCGCTTCGGGCAATGGAAGCACGATTTTGACTCGCTGATCATAGCCAAAGCGGTACCGAGCCTCAATACCATTCGCCTCGGCTCTGATCATACCCAGGGTTTGGCCATCGGTCGCCCTACACCGTACGCGTGTGTAGCCGACAACGACTTGGCGGTAGGCATGCTCATCGAGCACATCAGCAAAAGCCCCATCTGGAACCAATCGGCCATCTTCATCCTGGAAGACGATGCCCAAAACGGCCCTGATCACGTGGATGCCCACCGTTCGCCAGCGTTTGTGGTGAGCCCCTATACCAAGCGCAATTTTGCAGATCACACCATGTACTCCACCTCCGGCATGCTGCGCACCATTGAACTGATCTTGGGCTTGCCCCCGATGACGCAGTACGATGCGGGCGCTACGCCAATGTTCCGCAGCTTTATGGCCAAGCCTGATTTGACGCCCTTCCGGGCTGTACCCGTTGCCGTAAATCTGGGTGAAACCAACCAATTGGCTACCCGCTGGGCCAAAATCTCCGAAGGCTTCAACTTTGCTGAGGTGGATTTGAATGACGACAACTTGTTCAACGAGGTGTTGTGGAAAGGCTTGAAAGGGGATGAGGCAGAAATGCCTGCGCCGAGACGGAGTGCGTTTGTGAAAGGGCTTGGGTTTTAATTCGAGCTGTTAAAGCGCAGCTTCGCTACTTGATTTATTCACCACGACGACACAACGAACACGACGTTTTCGCGCTTCGCGCCACAGGAGTCAAACGTCGTGTTCGTCGTGACGTCGTGGTGAATCAACATTTTGGCGCAGCCAAAACATCCGGTTTGTATTTCAAAACCAGTACCAATCTTCCCAACCCTCACCCCCTCCGATTCCTCGGATGGTACCGCATGATCGTATCCCGCAGATAATCCGTATCCAAATGCGTATAAATCTCGGTAGTGAGGATCGATTCATGGCCCAGCATATCCTGAATGGCCTTCAAATCAGCCCCGCCTTCCAATAGGTGCGTCGCGAAGGAATGCCGAAAAGTGTGTGGACTCACTATTTGCTCTATCCCCGCTTTTTCTGCCGCTTCCTTTACAATTAGAAAAACCATCACCCGACTGAGTCGGGCACCGCGTCGATTGAGGAAAACGTAGTTTTCGTGGCCTTTTTTGATCTCGGGCAGGTGATTGCGTACCCCTTCGAGGTAAAAATTCAAGTGTTTGATGGCGTCTGCACCGATGGGCACGATGCGTTCTTTGTTGCCTTTGCCGATTACGCGCAGGAATTCCACGTCTAAAAATAGGTTGGACAAGCGCAAATCGCACAATTCGCTTACCCGTAGGCCGCAGGCATAGAGCATCTCCAGAATGGCGCGGTTGCGCAAACCATGAGGCGTACTCAGGTCGATGGTGGCCAGCATGGCCTGGATGTCATCGTAACTCAACACCGAAGGGATGGAGCGCTGCAAACGAGGGCCTTCCAGCAAGGCGGTAGGGTCGTCTTTGATGCCGCCTTCCAAGAGCAGGTATTTGTAAAAAGTTTTGAGGGCAGAGAGCAATCTGGCTTGCGAGGGGGCGCTCAAGCCCAGTTCGTTGAGCCAAAACAAAAAGGTACCCAGGTCTTCTCCCTGCACTTCACTGGGGCCAATCCTGCGCCCATGCAGGCTGAGGTATTCGGCCAGTTTGCCAACGTCGCGGGTGTAGGCTTCAATCGTATTGGCAGAGAGACTCCTCTCCAACAGCAGAAATGCCTCAAAACCACGAATCCATGGAGTCCACAGGAGATTTTCCAATTGCCTCAAGATTTATAGAACCGCCAAAGGGGACGGAAACAAAAATAAAATTACTTCTTTTGATTTTGAGCGAGTAGAGAATAGGGGCAAACTTTTATATTTACCCAAAAAAAGATGGCCGCAAGCGAAAAAGACACCAAGCCAGCCGAAAAACCGGACGAAAAGAAGCATACCATCAAAGCAGCCCTGAAAGAGATCAGCACTGCGGGCGGTATTTCGGTTTTTTTGATCACCATGCTCACTTCATTCTCTCTGCCAGGGATTCTAACCACCATTTTGCAAGGCAGTTTCAGCCTGGACACAGAAGGCCTCACCTTGATGGGCAAAATGATCAGCCTCACTGCCCCACTGACCGTCGGGATCTCCATCGTGATTCTGGCCTTAATGCGCGAATGGATCACCGAGGTATGGGGCACTGCTCTGCTGACCAGCGCGGTGCTGGTGGTTACTACATTGTTGCTGCGCGAAGATGGACATTCCATCCTCTCTACCGCCTGGTCGCGTACCACCGGAAATCCGTTCTTTTACTTCCCCATCCAATTGCTGTTGGAGTATTTTCGGATCTATTTCTGGGCGCCATTCGTCTCCTCGTTTATCATTGGCTTTTTCATCAGTTGGTCGGTCAATCGGTTAATGAAGGTGAAATCCTGGGCATGGAAGCAATAATTTTCAAAAAAAAAGCCCTCAGTGCTTGCGTATAATGGCCTAAGACATTACTTTTGCGTCACTCTTGAAAAAATGCTTTTCAGGAATGGTTTTAGACCTATGGTGTAACGGTAGCACATCTGATTTTGGTTCAGCCTGTTAAGGTTCGAATCCTTATAGGTCTACATAGAAGAGGCATAATTACTTGTTTTGCAAGTTTTTATGCCTTTCTTGTTTTTGGGTGTGGCGTTTTTGAGCGGCGTTTAGAAACCTTCCCTCTATGCCCCTTTTAGCTGTATTTTTGACAGCATGCTCCAGAAGTTTCCAGAATACAAGCGATGAAAAATGAGTGAAAGTCAAAACATAGAATGGAAGTCCACTTGGCGGGATGAATACCTCAAGTGGATATGCGGTTTTGCCAATGCCAATGGTGGCAGGCTGGAAATAGGCAAAGACGACAATGGAAACCTTGTAGGGCTGGACGATTCCAAAAAACTGATGGAAGACCTACCCAACAAAATCATGGATATCTTGGGGATTATCGTGGAAGTCAACCTGCATGCCGAAGATGGCAAAAACTGGATTTGTATTGAAGTGGAGTCCCATCCTTATCCTGTCAGTTACAAGGGGCAATACCATTTTCGCAGTGGAAGCACCAAGCAAGAACTGAAAGGAAGTGCCTTGGATGGCTTTCTACTTCAAAAGCAAGGCAAACGCTGGGATAGCGTTCCTGTTCCGGGTGTTACGACAAAGGAGTTGAGTCCCTCCGCTTTTGATTATTTCAGAAAAAAGGCCACTCAAACGCAGCGCCTGGACAAAGCCGTGTTGCAGGAAGATGACCATATCCTGATCGACAAACTGCACCTGAAAGAGAAAACCTACCTAAAGCGAGCGGCGATCTTGCTTTTTCACCCGGAGCCGGAGCAATTTTTCACCGGAGCCTACATCAAAATCGGCTATTTCCGTACTGAAGATGATCTTAGATTTCAGGATGAGGTACATGGCCCCTTGTTCGACCAGGTTGAAAAGGCCATAGACCTGCTAATGTCCAAGTATCTCGAAGCCGCCATCCGCTATGCAGGGATAAACCGGATAGAAGAATACCCCTATCCTGAGGCGGCCATCCGCGAGGCCTTATTGAATGCCATCGCCCATAAAGACTATGGCAGCGGCAACCCCATTCAGATCAAGGTATCTGATCATGGCATCATTTTTTGGAATGCGGGACAACTCCCAGAAGCCTGGACGGTCGACAATTTATTGAAAGAGCACCCTTCTATTCCCTTTAACCCCGACATTGCCACGGCATTCTTTCGAGCGGGTTTGATTGAGGCTTGGGGGCGCGGCACACTAAAAATCCTCCAGGAATGCCAAAACGCCGGGCTACCAACACCTATATTCGCTTATGATCCATCTGGTTTCAGGATTGAGTTCAAAAAAAGGTCGGAGAAAAGGTCGGAGAAAAGGTCGGAGAAAAAGTCGGAGAAAATCCTTGAATTGATGAAGGCTAATAGACTGATCACCATTGCGGAGCTTGCAGAAAGTTTAGCCATTGCTACTCGCAACATAGAGAAGCATATTGCTAAGTTAAAAGAAGATCACCGGATAGAGCGCGTTGGCCCCGATAAAGGCGGGTATTGGGAGGTTCTCGATACCATTGGGGACTGAGATTTTTATTCAAGAGCTGAACCCGTTCATTCTATCCAGGGTAATTTACCACCACCCTTTTTTCTTATTCACATCTTTGCCCTATTCTTCTCTAATTATTTTACGATTCA